>NZ_CM001844.1:241568-269768 GCF_000384965.1 Bartonella bovis 91-4 | reverse complement strand
CATTCGAGGGGGAAAGTTTCCAGAGCGTGTTAATCTAAAGATGGGAGGACACGTGTTTGCGAGAACAAGTGGAGATAAGTTTTCAATCGCAAAACAAGAAGGCACCTCGATTGCCTATGTCATGTCTAAACCAAAGGTCTCAAGTTCTATTGAACACCATGCTCGTGAGAGGCTAACTAAAAATATACAGAGCCAAATTGCTCGGCAAGAATATATGGTCAATCAAAAGGCCACACACTCTTAAACCATACCAATTATAGACAAGAATATGATGATTTTAATGTTTCAAATCAAATTATTGAGAGAAAAGTTTTTAAAAGGTACTTTCCAGTGGGATGGGGGGGTGCGGGGCAATCAAGCGCGACATATCGCTAGCGACAAATTTTTTAAATGACTGTACATTGTACACATAAATTATTGATAAATAACGTATTATTATGCGCCACCTTCCTTCCATGGTGAGGTAGCTTTTAAGCCATAATATTCAATCACGGAAAATTATGAACAAAAAGACCAGAGAAGGCCTATCAGCTCGAGCGTTTGCAAAGAAGATGGGTGTTTATCCTAATGCGGTTATTGCTCGTTTTAAGACGGGAAAGTTTAATGAAGCCCTTTATGATGATGGTTCTATCAATGAAGAATTAGCAACAGCTTTATGGAATGAGAATCCCACCAAGCAAGCCTATGTTGTAGGCGAAGATGGAAAGCCTCGCACAAAGACAAAGCAAACTTCTATAGAAGGAGCTAATGAACACAAGATAAAACTCCAAAGAATGCAAGTTGCTCTTGAAAGTGAGACAATTGACCTTGAGCAAAAAAAGAAACAACACTTGACCGTGAAGAAGTAAAGAGGGCAGCACGTAATTTTGGAAGAGCTTATCGTGATATCATGCTGCATTTTCCTCATCGCTTTGGTGCACGTATTGCAGCTCAGGTTGAGTGTGATGGCGCAAGCCTGATTGGTGCCATTGATCATTATATCCGAGAAGCTTTACAGGAAATAAATAAAATTCCCGTTCCTTTCCATGATCAGGATACTCAAGGTCATAAGGAAGAGAAGAGTGACTGATACAGGAGAAGGTTTTTTTTATTTTCATGCCTGTCAAGCGTGTCAACCAGACCCTCCTTACACAGTTTCACAATGGGCAGATAAAAACCGTTATTTAAGCACAGTATCCAGTGCTGAACCTGGATTATGGAGAACTAAACGTACCCCTTATCTACGGGAAATCATGGATAATCTTTCCTCTTACGTCCCAATTGAAAAAACAGTTGTAATGAAAGGTGCACAGATTGGTATGTCAGAGGCTGGCTTGAATTTTTGTGGTTATGCCATTCATCATAGTCCTGGCCCTGCTCTTTATGTGATGCCCACAGTTGAAATGGCAAAGAAAGTGTCTAAAACGCGTCTTGATCCGATGATTAAGGCCAGTCCTGCATTAAACGAACGTATCGCCCCTGCCCGCGCTAGAGACAGTGGAAATACAATGTTTTCGAAAGAATTTGATGGTGGGGTGTTGATGCTTACAGGAGCCAATAGTGCTGCTGGCTTGCGATCGATGCCTATTCGTTATTTGGTCCTTGATGAAGTTGATGGCTATCCATTGAATGTTGATGGAGAAGGAGATCCTGTCAATCTTGCTGAAGCACGTAGTGCAACTTTTATTCAACGAAAGATTTTTAAATTATCAACACCAACTCATCGTGACACAAGTCGTATCGCTAAAGATTTTGTCTTAGGAGATCAGAGATATTACAATGTGCCTTGTGATGAGTGTGGCACACTTCAACCTATTGTCTGGTCGCAAATTAAATGGCCTAAAGGAGCTCCTGAACAGGCTGTGTTTGTTTGTGCCCATTGTGGTCATGAGCATGCTGAGCACCGTAAAGAAGATTTGTTGTCTGAAGAAAAAGGTGCTTGTTGGATACCAACAAAAGAGCCAATTAGACCTCGTTTGCGCTCTTACCATATTTCAGCACTCTATTCACCTTGGATGACATGGGGAGAGTGTGCCCTTAAATTCTTAGAAGCTAAAAATGATCCTGCGCTTTTACAGACTTTTGTTAACATCGTTCTAGGTGAGCCATGGGAAGATAAATCAGGAGAAGTCATTGATCCAGACGGCCTTTATGCACAACGTGAAGACTATCCCCTTGCCCCTGCTCAAGCAGTTCTCCTCACTGCAGGTATTGACGTACAAAATGATCGTTTAGAGCTTGAAGTTGTAGGCTGGGGACGTGGTGAAGAAAGTTGGAACATTGATTATCAAGTCTTTCCAGGAGATCCCTCTTCTCTAGACATTTGGGATCAGCTGGATGAGTATCTTCAAAAACGATGGCCCCATCCTGGTTTCAAAGATGGAATAAAAATAGCAGCAACTTGTATTGATACAGGAGGCAGTCATACACAAGACGTTTACAACTATGTGCGTCCTCGTGAAGGAAAGCGTATCTGGGGCATTAAAGGACAAGCAGGATCGCGCCCTGTATGGCCACATCGCCCCAGTAAAAACAACAAAGGACAAATTAATTTATATATCGTTGGTGTTGATTCAGCAAAAGATACCATCACAAGGCGCTTTAAGAAATCAGGTCCTGACGCCTCAGGATCTGGTGCAACGCACTTTCATAAAAGCCTTGATCGAGAATATTTTGAGCAGCTCACTGCTGAAAAAAAGGTCATCAAATATTTCAAAGGCCATCAGCGGATAGAATGGCATAAAAGTGAAACAGCAAGAAACGAGGCTCTCGATTGTAGGGTTTATGCTTACGCTGCCTTACAGGGTCTGATTTTAGCAGGCCTCAATCTCAATAAAGAAGTCGACATCTTAGAAGAGCGTTTGAAAAACATTGAAACCTCTTCAACAGCCCCACAGTACCCAAAAAGACTGAGACCAGAACCTGAAAAGAAACAAACCGCAATAAAAATCAACCCTTATGTGCAAGGAGGTTGGAGATAATCTATGTATGAAAAATCAAAGCAAGTGAACAGCAAATACGAAAGACTTGCAGAGCTTAAAAAACAACGAAAACAATTAGAAAATGCACTTTATTCAGGGGCACAATCTGTGCGTCACGGTGATAAGCAAGTCAATCATCGTTCTACTGAAGACATACGCAAAGCCCTTACAATGCTGAGAGAGGAAATAGCCCTTCTTGAAGGATACAAGCCTTCATATGTTTACTATCTTACCACATCACGGGGATATTAATGGCAAGTACTGTTATGCATCAAGTCAATCATAATCCCCATTTTGAAGCAGCAAGTCGTAGCCGTCGATTGAGTGGGTTTGATCCTGCCAAAAAACACATCAATAAAGCCATCGAAGAATGTGGTGATACAATTGTCGCTCGTTCAAGATGGCTCTATGACAATGAATCCCTTTATGGATCTGCAACAGATGAATGGGTTTCAGCAGCAGTCAGTGATGGAATTAAGCCCTACCCTAAGATTGAAGGCTTTCAGGAAGAAAAGAAAAAGCTTCTTGATCTTTGGTGGCAATGGGTCGATGAGGCTGATTATGATGAAGATGCTAGCTTTTATGGTCTTCAAGAAATGATTGCTCGTGAGGTTTTTTTAACTGGTGAGTGTTTTGTAAGATTGCACTATATCGACTTTTATGAACGCTCGCGTATACCGCTTCAATTGCAAATTTACCCCTCAGAAATGCTGGACTTAACCTATAACGGACCAGCAGCAATTAAAGGCAACACCATTCGTATGGGAATTGAATTCAATGCAAGGGGCAAGCGTGTCGCTTATCATTTTTGGAAGCGTCACCCTTACGATGATCATCATGTAACTCCGGTATTTACAGATCAAGAGCGGGTTAGAGTGCCTGCTGAAATGGTTATTCATATCAAAGAACCCCGCATTGCAAAACAATTGCGAGGATGCCCCAAAGCCACACGCTGTATGACAAAGATCTTCCAGCTTGAATGCTATGACGATGCAGAAATTGATAGAAAAAGAACTGCCGCTCTTTTTGCTGTCTTTATCACAGGATCAAATCCTGGTGATATAGCAGCACCAGGCAATCATGATGAAAACAAATCCGCAACATCTCCACAGGCACCACCAGATCTTCCTATAACTGAACCTGGTGCAACACTTTATATGGGAGAGAATAGAGACATTAAATTCTCCAGTCCTGTGGAAGTTGGAGGTTCTTATGAAGCCTTTCAATATCGCAATACTTTAAAAATTGCATCAGCTTTAGGTATTCCTTATTCTGTTCTTACAGGTGATGTGACGCGGGGTAACTTTTCTAATGTGCGCACATCCATTATCCAATTTAGACGCCAAGTCAAAAAATGGCGTGAACACATCATTGCCTTTCAGTTCAATCGCGTCGTTTGGGAACGCTTTGTTCAACTGGCCGTGCTTGCTGGGTGTGTTGAATTACCAGGATGGGAAGAAAACCCCTTACCATGGACCCAATGTGAAAGCTTTGCAGCCCCTCTTGAGATGATTGACCCCAATAGAGACATCGCAGCTGAGAAAGAAGAAATCCGGGCAGGTCTAAAAACACGACGCATGGCACTGGCTGAGCGTGGTTTTGATATTGATACCATTAATGCAGAGTTGGCAGAAGAGCAAAAATGCGCGCAGGCACTTGGATTATCATTCGACACAGATGGTGACAACCTTTCTGCTGATTTGAGGAACACTGACGAAGGGGGTGAAAATGATCACAACAATGAGGTGCATGAAGATGATGAATAATGTTGATATGCCCTTTTTGGTTTCACGACTTTTTAATGTACCGCATATGCTTGCCCCTGCAAAGTTTGATGTCATTCTTAATTTCATGACACCACGCCTTTTTGAGGGGAATAAATTTCCCCCTGGAGCATTTTCTAAAGAGGATCCTCTCTCTCAAATTCCCCCTGAGACTTATGTGGTGAAAAACCATGTGGCTATTCTCCCGGTTCATGGCACACTTGTACGCCGTGGCGCGTGGCTTAGTGCTGCGTCAGGATTAACATCTTACGATGGTCTACGAGACGCTTTCCAAGAAGCCATTGAGCAACCTGATGTTGGTGCAATTTTATTAGATATCGATAGTGGTGGTGGCGAAGCAGGTGGTGTTTTTGATTTGGTTGACGCGTTTCGTGCACTTTCACAACAATACAATAAACCCATCTGGGCCCATGCCAATGAAATGGCGTGCTCAGCAGCTTATGCCATTGCTTGTGCGGCTTCTCAAATCTGGGTTGCACGCACAGGAATTGTTGGGTCAATTGGGGTTGTGTGTGCTCACCTTGATCAGTCGCGTGCTGATGAAATGGACGGATATAAATGGACATTTGTCTTTGAAGGGGATCACAAAGTTCACGGGAATCCTCATGAGCCATTGGCTGATAAAGCCCTTGAAAAGATGCAAGCAGATTGTGCGCTTCTCTACGACATGTTTGTCGATTTAGTAGCACAAAACAGACCTACGAGTGTTCAAGCTATCAAAGACATGAAAGCAGAGACATTTATAGGCGCCCAGGCTGTAGAGCTTGGGTTAGCAGATGCGCAAGGCACATTTGCACAAGCTTTGGAAGCCCTAACCGCTTCCATTCAATAATCCCTGAATATGAAATCAAACAAAGGAATTAAATATATGGTGAAATATATGTTACGGACAAAATATCGCGCCAAAGACGATGGTGAGCTTTCCGCGCAATTATCTGCAGGAGAAGAAAGCGAAAAGATTGAAACTTCTGCAGAAGTAAGCGCTGTTGACATTAGCGTTAACGCTGAAACTTTTACCAAAGACAGCAACACAAATGAAGACAAAGACACCATCATTCAAGCGACACTTGAACAAGAAAGAAAGCGTGCTCAGAGTTTTATGACTCTGGAAAAACAAGCCCAGCGTTTAGGCGTTTCTTTTAATGCAGCACAAGCTATTCAAGATGGTATGAGCTTAGAGGAAGCAAAGAGCATTATTTTGGCTAATGCTACGTCACAAAGCGAGGCTTTAGTCGTGTCGCCTTATGCACCCCATCCGGAAGGAAATACTCAGGCAAATATTTATGCAAAATGGGACAAGGTTTGGGGGACGATACAATGAGTAAAGTTTTTTATGAGGGCCCTCGTGATAGCGCTTATCTTGGGCGTTATAACCCTGACATGTCAAACGAGGAAGTAATCTTTGCAAAAGGATCTGAAGTTGCAGCAGGAACCGTCATGGGGCTCGTAACATCAACGGGCAAATATGTGCCGTTTAATCCCAATGCAGAAGATGGCAGTCAAATTCCAGCGGGCATTTCTTATGCCAATGTTGATGCATCACAAAGCGATCAACGGGCAACGATTACAGTGCGTTTATGCACGCTCAAAGCATCTGAACTGATATGGCCTGAGAAAATTGATGAAGAGAAAAAGGAAGTGGCCATTCAAACCTTAGAAAAAACAACGTTTTATTGCGATAGGAGACATACAAATATGGATATGGATTTTTTTAATCACAATGCTTTTTCATCAACAACAATGATGAGAGCAATTGAAAATTATGAATTTAAACCTGGTTTAGTTGGTTCACTTAATCTTTTTGAAGAAGTTGAATCAAAGGCAAAAGTAGTTGGTATTGAAAGACGTGATAATACGTTATCACTTATTCAAACCAGTAAACGTGGCGCACCTTTAATAGAAGCCGATAGAGATGGCCGTAATCTTCGATTTTTCCAAACAACACGTATTGCTAAAGGGGACACTATAACATCAGAAGAAATTCAAGACCGGCGAGAATTTGGTACAGAAGATCAACTTGAAACGGCAATGAAATATATTGCTAAAAGACAAAAGAAGCTGATTGAGGAAATTGAGCTGACTTGGGAAAATATGCAGCTTGGAGCTATTCAAGGTGCTGTTCTTGATGCTGACGGATCAATGATCATTGATTGGTACAAGGAATGGGGTATCGAACAACCAAAGGCTATTGATTTTAAACTCGATGATGACACAACAGATGTTGCCAATATGGTTGATCAAGTCGTCATGAAGATGATTGAAGCATCACGCGGTGCATTTTCTGATCGGTCTTGGATTGTTGGGCTTTGTGGATATGAATTCTTTTCTAAGTTAAAAAGCCACAAAACAATTCGTGAAACCTATTTAAATACATCTCTAGCTCAGATATTAAATAGTCCAGGAGGGGTAGCAACACCTGGCGCTATAGGATCTGGAAGCTTTGGAAGTTTTGATTTTGCTGGTGTGACATTCATCAATTATCGGAGTATTTATAATTATAATGCGGGCTCTCAACAAGGTACCAAGCGAGCTTTGGGTATCAAACCTAATGAATGTCAATTCGTTCCTGTTAAAGCTCCTGGTGTATTCCAAAAAACTTTTGCTCCGGGTGAAAGCATGGAGTTTGTCAATACAGTCGGCAAACCTCTTTATACAGTTCTTGTAACTGATAAAGAACGCAACGCATGGGTGAAACCTGAGGTATACAGTTACCCGCTCTTTATTTGCACACGTCCTGAAATGCTTTTCAAAGCAGTGGTAAAGGCGCAATAAAATGCAATGGTATGGGCTGATCAGTCAAATGGTTGAAGATGTACGCGATACCTTTGGTCAGCCCATTATCTATACACGAAAGAAAACAGGGCAATCTTTTCATATCACAGCTATTTATAGTATTAAGCATGCTGAGCAAGAAGCTGGGGGAAGAGTCAAAACAACAATCCCAAGGAAAGAGCTCGATGTCTGTATCAATGATATTGGTGGCGTGCTCCCTGAACTAGGAGATTGTATTGTTATTTTACCCCCTAAAGAAATTGACACCAATAAAATGACTTCTTCCCAAGAAAATTTTACTGTCTCAAATGTACAAGCCTCGGAATCAAATATGTATAAGCTTATCCTACGTGAGGACGCTGTGGCTAACGTGAAGTAAAATATTTTGATTACTTTTCCATCGTCACAGATGGGGAGGTAGTTAACATTGTGGTTTAATCGCTTTTTTGCGTGTGGCTTTAGCAACCACTTGCTTTTGTTAAGATTTCACCCATACGTGTACGCCAGTCTTTACCTTGTTTCTTAAAAGAGGCTACAACTTTAGGGTCAAGACGTAGAGTAATTGCTTGTTTTGGAAATTTAACTGGTGGACGTCCACGCTTACGACGCTCTTGTATTACATATTTAAAAAAGGAGGTAGGTAAAATTTCTTTAGCTGGTTTTAAGCGTGCAAGCTCCTCGTCTGTAAGTGGTGGTGAATCCACGGCGTCCCAATCTTCTTTTGTGTAGCCACATCCTTCTTTAAAGGTTTCTTTGGTAGTCATTAAAAACCTCTCTTTCTTTCTTATTTGCTTGACGAAAACTGATAATAGATATTGCTTCAACACCCAGTTTTGCAAAAATAATAACTGCTGTGTTGTCAGCAAAATGTCCGATAGCTTTCATGCGGTTTGAATGTGTTGCATCAATAAAGGCACGCTCCCAGTCAAAATAAATAACATCTGCAAAATCAAGTTTATGTTTATCAATGTTCGAAACTCTTTTGGGTTCATCCCACACTATCTTCATACATTTTATGTACACCTAAAATATGATACCGTCAACAAAAAAGTGTACTTTAATTCACATAGAGCTATAAAAAAAGAACTACAATTTAGAAGAAATATATCTATTTAAACTCACACCATTTTCAGCAGCTTGAATTGCTAATTGTCTGTGGAGTTCTGGTGGTATTCTTAACTGAAATTTGCCACTATATTTTACATGTGACAAAGGTATAGGAACATCCTCTCCATTGCGTTGCATGTCCTCAACAACTTCTGTAACGAGATTCATAATACCCTTTAAAGCGTTCTCTGCTTTAACATCTAACCATGAAAGAGAAGGAAATTCAGCACATAAACCAACATATTCCTCATCTTCTTGCGACCACAGAACACGATACGTATAATGATTATTGTTCATTCTTTATCCTTTCTATCGCTTGTAAAATTTGTTTGACTTGATAAGCTTTTGCTTTGTTACCAGAACTTTTTTGAATATTTACACGAGGATCTCCAAACCACGGGGTTTTAAAAACAAAATGGCTTGAACCATTGTTCCGCGGTTCTCCAAAGAAATGTCCACATACAGCTAACAAAGGTGATGTTTTCATCAAGCTGACTATTTTTTCAATTTTATGACTCATAATTTCATGTTTAGTGTCATTATTAATACTAGTCAATGCTTTCATAGTTTTCAACTGATATCGCCTAAACAGGAATTAAGATGCATCCACGAGATACATTAAGAGAGACGTTTGTTGAGTTAATCAAAGCTGGCAAGACAGCTGCTGGTGATGAAATCTACAACATGCGAGACTTTAATTTCTCTCCTGAAGATCACCCGTTTGTTAATGTATCAACGCAAAACGAAACAATAGAAGATGGGCACGATTATGGGGTAAGACGACGTGTTTTAACAGTTGATGTTGAATGCTATGACACAAGAGAAAATGGAGCACGTTTTGTTGATCAATTAGCCTGGGAAATTGAAACTATTTTCCATAACAACCCCAATCTCAACAACACAGTTGAAAGCTGTCGCTTACAAAACATTGCCATGGCTTTTGGCGATAATGGCTCCTTAGCATTGCATGGTTCTATTTTAACCTTTGAAGTCACTTATGTAACCAATATCCCTCCTGAAGAAGAAAGCACTGTCTTTTTAAAACCTTGTGTCGGCTTTGATCCCGACACAGGGCCTAACAATGAGGATAAATATCAAACCACTGGAAATTCCCATGTTAGAGCGGCGTGACAGAGAAATTACAGATTTAAAAAGACGTGTGGCCAATATGGTTATGGTAGGTACGATTAGTCACGTTGATCATAAAAACGCACGCTATCGTGTTCAAAGCGGTAATATTGTAAGCGATTGGATTCCAGACACACAAGCTCGTGCAGGAAAAACGCGTTCCTATGAAGGACGTGATGTGGGCGAGCAAGTTATTGTCCTTTCCACATCAGGTGATTTATCGCAAGGGATGATTATTGGCTCTATTCATACAGATGCCAATCAAGCAGCTGATAAGGGCAATATTCATACAACCATATATCCTGATGGCACAACGGTTGAATATGATGATGAAACAAGCACTTATTCATTGACGATCAAATCAGAAGGCAAATTCATTTTAACGATATCCGATGGGGTTTCCATGAAAGGTGAAGGAGGTGAATTAGAAATCACCGCTCCAGATGGCATAAAGATTATTTCAGAAAGTGACATGACTTTAAAGGCAGATGGAAACATGACACTGGAGGCAGAGGGAAATGTTTCTATCAAATCAAGTGATGGGGTTTCTCTTGAATCAGGCAATGATATGTCACTCAAATCAAGTGGCAGTGCATTTCTTGAGTCAGGCAGTCATATGTCCCTTAAATCAAGTAGTGGCACCTCTCTCAAAGCGGGTGGTGAGGTGTCCGTTAAGTCGAGTGGGTTAAAGCACAACGGTGTTAACGTTGGAAGTGGCCATAAACACCCTGGTGTTACATCTGGTGGTGCTATAACGGGAGGCCCTATTTGAGCATAGGAATGAATTGTCAGACAGGCAAATCCATGTCTGGAGTTGATCACTTGCGTCAGTCCATTATGGATATTTTAATGACACGGATAGGAACACGGGTTATGCGTCGCAATTATGGTTCGCGTGTTCTTGATTTGATTGATGATCCAGTCAATGACACCTTTAAAGTAGCCATTTATGCAGCTGTTGCAGAGGCTTTAGATAGGTGGGAGCCTCGTTTTAAGCTTAAACAAGTGAATTTAACTTCTGTTGAGACAGGAAAAGTTTTCATGTCCTTTGAAGGAATTTACGCCCCTTCAGGAAAGCCCATCACGATGGAAGGATTGCAGATAGGATGAACGAGGATTTCATAAAACCAGAAATCATTCCAGAGCTTTCTATTGAAGAAATACGTGCTGCCTGTCTTGAGAATTTAAAACAACTTTTACCCAATTACACACCTCTGGAAAGTGATCCAGCAGTTAAAATTATTGAGGTTGCAAGTTACAGAGAATTTCTCTTAAGGCAGCGTATTAATGAAGCTGCACGCAACACCGTTCTTGACTTTGCAACAGGTGAATTTCTTGATGCTTTGGGTGAGTGGCATGGTGTTGAACGCTTAGAAGGTGAAAGTGATGACAGCTATCGTGAACGCATTAAGCTTCGTATACGGGCTGGTAAAGGGGGTGGAACAGAACCTTATTATAGATATTTCGCCTTATCAGCAGATAGTCGTGTGAAGGATGCAATCATTTATCGAAAAGGGAAAAACCCCACTATTCATGTGGCTATTTTTGGTGAGAATGAGCAAGCAACAGCGAGTGAGGATTTATTACAAAGAGTCAAAGAAGTGCTCACGGATAAAAGCGTAATTATGACCAATGATACAATTGAGGTTCACGCTGCAGTAACAACGGTTGTAGATTTAGAAGCAGATGTTTGGCTCTTACCTGAAATTTCTTTAGAGATCTTAACCCAAATGGAGGCAAATTTACGCACAGCTTGGAAGAAAGAGCAAGCTCTTGGTCGTGAGTTAAGTTTATCATGGTGGATTTCAAAACTGATGATCTCTGGTGTGCAGAAGGTTGTTGCTGTTACCCCTACAGATGATATTGCCGTCTCCAGTGAAGAAATTTTAGCCATTGGTAAAGTGACGCTTAACTTCAAAGGGCGTATATAGTCAATGCTTGGGCGCTTACTGCCAACAAATACAACAGAATTTGAAAAACGCCTTGCCGATGCTTGTGACTTTCATAAAAGTATTGAAAGTTCAATAGATTTTATCTCTCGTGCAAAGCTTGATATCATAGACCCAAGCTTCTTACCATGGTTGGTTGAAGAATATGGGCTTGGAGAGCTGACATCTTATGTGCCAGATCTTGCTGTTTTGCTTGAAACTGGACCACAGTGGCAGCGGGTTCGTGGATCTTTAGCGGCTATTGATAAAGGGCTTGAATGGTTAGACCTTAGTGCGTGTTTTGTAGGGGCATGGCCAGAGCGAGAATGGTGGAATTCATTTCAGCTTTATTTTGATCAATTGCCTGACACAGACAAACTTGAAGCTATTGAAGGGATCGTTAAACTTTCTAAATGTCTGCGCTCTGATCTTTGGCGTGGTGTTCATGGGTATGACGCACCCATTGCAGAGGGCAATATCTCTCGATTAGATGACAGCATGTTTGACACTCAAAGCGGTGTATGCGTGACAGAAGGCACCACAGTATTTTCCTTTGGGCGTTCTACAGAAATAAGTCTCACTTTAACCGAAGAAGATGGAAAACTGATTGGCAATTGGATTGATGAGCAAGAAGAACTCGTTTGGGAAGGTTTGAATTATCCATGGGATGTGATGAACTTTCCTTGGATGTCAGTGGAAAAAAACAAACATAACCTATTGAATTGGGATGAGGAGGAGGAAGAGCTTAGCTGGAGATGTTTAGATTATCCATGGAATGAAGCAAGTTTTCCTTGGGCATCAGAGCAAAAAAATGGGCGCGATATATTAATGGCGAATTGGTTTAAAGGTCGCACCCTTTATCTGGCTTTAAGAGATGACGATGATAAACTGATTGGTTATCGAAGATGTAACATTGTTCAGCAAGTAACAAGAGTTTCAGATGGAGTTTACAGTCATTCAGGTAATCGCTTTACACCCTTTATAAAGGGTACAAAAGTTTTGCTTGCAGCACGAACGCAATTTCATGATGTTGATGATAAACAAGCAGCATTTGTCTCCATTTTCGTTCATGCAACCCCTACAAAATACATCTCGCCTGGCAAACTGTGGTTAAAACCTGATGAGCTTATTGGTGGCGTGGAGATTCTTAAAAGCCCTATCTCTTTATCTTTACGTAAAGACGTTCGTGAACAATTCAAGATTTTATTGAGGTTTTAATATGGAGCATGAAAGCGGTTTACCGTTTGCAATTGACCGATCTGTAGGCAAAGATGAGCAACAAAGCGTTGTCTTCTATGGAGAGCGCCCTTTTATTCAAAGTGCAGAACTCAATGAAGTTCAAACCATCATTCGTGGCCGTCATGATCGTTTAGGAAGACTTGTCGCTAAAGAAGGTGACCGTATTGAACGTGCGGATGCTTTTGTTAATCAAGAAAAACAAAAAGTCACTTTGACAGAGGGGAAGATTTTTATTGCAGGGGATATTTTTCCTGTATCAGAAGCTATTTTAAACAATGTTCCCATGCTTGGACGTGTGGAGATTGGTGTGAAGCTTCAAAAAAAGTGGGTAACACATGAAGATGATCCACAATTATTAGGGCAAATTCCAGGTACATTGGCAGAAGGTGAACCAGGAGCAGCAAGGGAGACAGCAAAACTTGTATGGGCTTTGGAAAATGACAAACAAGAAGGTGCTTTCTTCCCCGTCTATGTCTTGCAAGATGGCACTTTGATTGATCAAAAACCCCCTTCATTGTTAGAGCCTGCCCTACAAGCTATTGCAACTTATGACCGTGCTCATGGGCATTATATTGTCAATGGTTGTCGGGTGACGGCTTTAGGACCAAATGATGGTAAACAAATCTTTAGTATAGAAGAAGGTGAAGCCAATATTAATGGTTTTAAACATAAACGCCTTGCTGCTTTAAGACATGAAGAGCCAGAAGATTATTCTGAAAGCATCGTGCCAAGCGAAACACATCTGTTTACATCTAAAAAAACCAAAGCAATTAAGTCAGATGAGACAAGTTTTACGTTTGAAACCTATTATTTTCCCATTGCGACTGTTCACTCTATTTTGCTCACAAAAGAAAAGACCACCAATGTTACCCGCGGTGCAGTAGCCTCAGGGCGTGATGGTGTTCCCGATAAAAGTGTTGTGAGTTTTATAAAAGTCGTGCAAGGGGATAAGGAATTTAAAGAAGGTGTAGATTTTAAAAAGACTGGTGATACGATTGACTGGTCTTTATCTGGCGATGAACCTAAACCAGGCAGCACTTATGAAGTCACCTATCACTATCGTGCAAAGGTGAATGCTGATAAGATCACAGCACGGGAAATTACTGTTTCAGATGGTACTCAGGGTGGAGACATTATTGTCAGTTACACCTATAAACTCCCCCGTATTGACCGTATAGGTTTAAATTCTCAAGGTGGAGTGGTTTACATTCAAGGGATTTCAGCAGACAATCCTATAGCTCCTAGTGTTCCTGATGATATATTATCGCTTGCAACAATCACAAATAATTGGCTTGATTATCCACGTGTAGATAATAATGGCACGCGTGTTGCTCCTTATACTGAAATGTGGCGCTATTTTAACCGTGTTCTTGAGCTTGATCGGTTGTTACAACTTGAAAGGATTAAGAGCAATGTTGACTCAAAAGAACCTGTCTCCAAAAAAGGGATGATTGCCGATCCTTTTCTTGATGACAACCTTCGAGATGAAGGAATCGAGCAAACGGGTGCAATAGGTCACGGCTTATTACGCCTTGCCATTGAACCCACATTTTACCACACCACCTTAAATGAGCCTGTTACTCTTGATTGGGACAATGAAGTGATCATTGCGCAAGAGTTGATGACTGCTTGCGAGAAAATCAATCCTTATCAAAATTTTGACCCACTACCAGGGACTCTTGCACTCACCCCTGCAACAGATTTCTGGAGTGTTCAGCGTACAGATTGGCTTTCAGGTGTGACCAATGAACTGTCTATGGGCAAACGTCCTGGCGGTGGACGTGAAACAGAAGTGAAGGATGAACTGGTCAGTACGCATCAAGAAAAAATTGATTTCTTAAGACAAATTGATCTCAACTTTAAGATTGAAGGCTTTGGTAAGGGAGAGGTTCTAGACAGCCTTACATTTGATGGCGTTAGTATTTTACCAAAGGAGACACTTACTGCCAATGCTCAAGGCGTTATTGAAGGGAAATTTAAAATTCCTAAAGATATCACAGCAGGAACAAAGAACGTTGTTGCTGTTGGTAAAGGAAAAACGATAGCTACAGGCCTTTTCACGGGGCAAGGCGTGATTGATGTACAGGTCATGCGGCGTGTCACAACAGTGCGTGTATGGAAAAAATCTGACCCGCAAGCACAAGTCTTTACACCTGATGAAACGCGGCAAATAACAGGAATTGATTTCCATATTTGCAAGATTGGCAATCGTTCTCATGATTTGATGATTGATTTAGTCACAACAGACAATGGCTATCCTACAGCCGACATTCAAGCACAAGCTCTTTATTCAATGAAAGAAGCTGAAACGGGATGGGCTGAAGCACGCTATAGTGTTCCATTAACCGTGCTTAATGACCGCTTAACGGCCTTTGTTATTAAAACAGATGATGGCGATCATTCTGTTTCTCTTGCAAAACTTGGAGATTTTGACGAAGAAAACCAAAGATATGTCTCCAGTCATCCTTATATCACAGGTCCTCGTTTTTCCTCTGTGAATGCGCAAACATGGACAGCTCATCAAGATGAGGCTTTAGCATTTCGTGTGCTTGCCGCTCGCTATACACAAACAGAAAAAACTGTTGATTTAGGTGAGTTTGATCTTAAGGAATGCTCTGATTTACAGGTGCGTGCGGCGATTGAACTGCCCTCCAGTGAGTGTTCTGTCATCTTTGAAATTGAACGCAACAATGGCACGATTTATCAACTCTTACCGTTTCAATTGCTTAGTTTAACGGAATATATCAGTGAAAAAGTCCAGTTACGAGCCATTTTAAAAGGGACAGAAAAGCTTTCGCCAGTATTGTTTGCTCCCATTGAATTGATCGCGGGCAAAATTAGAAAAGAAGCAACCTATGTTACACGTGCTTTTCCCTTTGGCGAAAAGTCGAGACTAACCAGCTATATAAAAACATTTTTACCGGGCGGTTCCACCTTCAAAATGGAGATCCAACTGGATGATGGTGATTTCACTTCCTTAAAATTAGAAGAAACAGAGCAACTCGCACAGCCACTTTGGACAGAACGCAAATTTGTCAGTGAAGACAAAACAGCTGAACAAGCGCGTTTGAAATTAACACTAACTGGTGGTCCTGCAGCACGTTCCATGGTGAGTGATTTTGGTGCGGGAATTATGTGACAGGAGTACTATCATGGCGAAAACAAAGAAGTTAGCAATGGAGTTACCATTAGAAGGCCGTTTTATCAGTGCTGAGTTTCCTATTTTACGTGAAAACCTAACAATCATTGATCAAGCAGTTTCTGATCTTGATGAAAAATTGGATAATAAAGCGCCTTCACAGCATACTCATGTAATGAGTGAAGTGAGCGAGCTTGAAGATGCGTTGAATGGCAAAATGGCAGCAGATCAGACATTTGCTCTGGTTGATTTAACTGATATTAAAGGTGCCAAAGATGCAACTGAAAATCATGTTTTATATAAATCAGGTAAGGATCGCTTTGCATTTAACAGTGTTAAATCACTCTTAGGCGAACATCAGCATACGATTGAAGATATTACAGATCTTGATGAGTATATAGCAACCATCAATGTAGATCTAAAAGATTATGGGTGTTTGTCTGGTAAAAACGAATGGAAAAATACGAATGTTTTCAAAGGAAACGTTAACATTGAAGAAGGTATTGAATTAGCTGAAACCTCTTCTTTGACTTTGAAACAAAATGATAAAGTGGTGACGAATTTAAACACAACTGGGAGCTTGCTTAAAGGCCCCCTTAAAGTTGATGATGAGCTCGTTTATACTAAGCCGGAAGCGGATAAAGCTATATCGGAAGAAATAGAAAAACTAAAACAGTCTTTGACTAATGAAAACTCGAGTTGCTCTGTTGTCATCAATAAGCTTGTTCATTGGCCTGAACGTGCTGACGCAGAATTACTTTATACCCAAAGTAGGAAGATTAAGTGGCCAGATTGGATAACAGATGAAACCATAGTTGAGATCCAAGCATGGGGTGGTGGCGGTTCTGGTGGAGGAGCTGGTAAAACATATTTTGGTGGCGGTGGCGGCGGTGGTGGCTGCTCAGTATGGTATGGACCTAAATCAAGCTTAAATGGACATGAAGATATCGTCATTGGTAAAGGTGGAGCTTCTGTGAAAGATAAAAATACCTCAGGCAATGCTGGAGGGAAAACAACTGTCGGAAAAAATCTTATTGTAGCCGGAGGCGGTGGCGGTGGTAAAGGAGCTTCTGACACGGGATCAGGACAAGGGGGGGCTGGAGGAGCTGGAAAAACCGTTACCGAGTTAATGGACGGTCGTCCAGGTATTGCCAAAGGTGGTAATGGTAGTCCTGGAACGCAAGGTTCCTCTAGATTTAAAAGTGGCTTTGGTGGTGATGCTGGAGGGGATACATCAAGGGGCGGCTGTGGAGGAACTGGCAGGGGGCACTGTATTTCAGGAAAACCAGGTCGAGGATTTGGTGGTGGCGGTGCTGGATCTCATTATCAAAATAATCCCAGTGGCAATGGAGCTAATGGTGCTGCTCTTATAAGAATATGGAAGAAACGATATGAAAACGATAAGTGAATCTAAATTATGAAGCTTTCAGTGTTTTAATGCGACAGGAGTAATATAATGGCGAAAACAAAGAAGTTAGCAATGGAGTTACCCTTAGAAGGCCGTTTTATTAGTGTTGAATTTCCTATTACACGTGAAGACTTGATAACTATTGATCAAGCAGTTTCTGATCTTGATGAAAAATTGGATAATAAAGCGTCTTCACAGCATACTCATGTAATAAACCAAATCAGTGGGCTTGAAGATGTGCTGAATAGCAAAATGGCAGCAGATAAGACATTTGCTCTGGTGGATTTAACTGATGTTAAAGGTGCCAAAGATGCAACTGAAAATCATGTTTTATATAAATCAGGTAAGGATCGCTTTGCATTTGACAGTGTTAAATCACTCTTAGGCGAACATCAGCATACGATTGAAGATATCACAGGTCTTGATGAGTATATAGCAACCATCAATGTAGATCTAAAAGATTATGGGCGTTTTTCTGGTAAAAACGAATGGGAAGATACGAATGTTTTCAAAGGAAACGTTAGCATTGAAGAAGGTATTGAATTAGCTGAAACCTCTTCTTTGACTTTGAAACAAAATGATAAAGTGGTGACGAATTTAAATGCAACTGGGAGCTTGCTCAAAGGCCCCCTTAAAGTTGATGATGAGCTCGTTTATACCAAACCGCAATTGGATGAAACTATGTCAAAAGAAATGGAAAAACTAAAACAGTCTTTACCTAATGAAAGCACAAGTTGTTCTGAGCTTGCCGATGCTGAATTATTTATTACGCAAAGTGGGAAGATTAAGTGGCCAGATTGGGTCACTAATAAAACCAAAGTTGAGATCCAAGCATGGGGCGGTGGTGGTTCTGGTGGGAGCGCAAAGAGTAACGATTATCCAGGTGGTGGTGGTGGCGGTAGCGGTTGCGTGGTATGGTATGGTTATAAAGCAAGTCTAAATGGACATGAAGATATCATCATTGGTAAAGGAGCGGAAGGTAATAAACAAGGTTCTGGCGGAAGTTCTGGAGGACATACAATTATAGGCAATAATTTTATTGCAGTTGCAGGAGGAGGTGGTGGTGGTGCAGGTACTGCACAAAATGTAGGAGTTAGTGGTTACGGAAGTAGAGGAGATAACTTTGGCTTGGTAACTGATGAATCTCCCGGTCTTGTCAGAGCTTGTAATGGTTATAGTGGAGGACATGGAGAATATAAACAAAGAAGCGGCTTCGGTGGCAATGCAGGCAACTCGATAAAAGGGAAAAATGGGGGGCAAGGAACAGGTACAGCACATCTTTCAGGAGTTGGAGGAGCAGGTTACGGTGGTGGTGGCGCTGGTGCTCGGGGAGCTAATGGTAGTGGCGGTAAAGGAGCTGATGGTGCTGTTCTTATCAGACTATGGAAAAATTAACACCCTAAAGATTTTTACAAAGGAGTTTTTATGCAATACGCAGTTGTTGAAAATGGTGTGGTAACCAACATTATTGTTGCGCCAGAGGATTATGTTTACCCGTTTGAAGGCGAGGCTATTGCCTCAAATGAAGCTCAAATTGGTTGGACTTATAAAGATGGACAGTTCTCTCCTCCCATTGAGGAGGAAGCTATTTTATCAATAGAAGACAAAGCAGAGCTAGAGTCATCTCAAGACTTCATAGAGGTGTAAAGAAGAACATTTTAGCTTCAGTTTAATCAAGCTTTTCACAAGCAATTCCCCCAAGGCCAAATAAATTTATTTGGCCTTTATTTTTAATCAGCCAATTATTTTAAGGAGCACAAAGAATGGCATCAGGTTTTTTACACGGTGTTGAAGTCATCGAAAATGACGATGGCACACGCCCTATTACACCGGTTCAATCAGCAGTTATAGGCATTGTAGGCACAGCACCTAATGCAGATGAGGACATCTTTCCTCTTAATACACCGGTTTTGATATCGGGATCTCGTTCCAAAGCAGCCAAACTTGATAGATTTGACAGAGGTGAAGGCACACTCCCCAATGCCGTTGATCTAATTTTCAAGCAAGCAGGTGCCATTGTTGTTGTGGTGCGGGTAGAAGAAGGCAAAGATGAAGACGAAACATTGGCTAATGTTCTAGGTGGTGTCAATGCAGATGGTGCTTATGAAGGTGTCCATGCTTTCATAGGAGCACAATCCATTGTTGGGCAAACACCACGCATTTTGATTGCTCCTGGTTTTACTCATAAAGGCCTTATTGGTGTAGATCGGATAATAATTACAAACAAAGGCAGTGGTTATACCAAGGCTACTGTTAAAATAGAAGGCAATGCCAAGGCAACAGCCAGTGTTAGTAACGGAGAAGTGCGAAACATTACGGTTGATGAGAGTGGAAGTGGTTATGAAAGAGTACCTCGTGTTACCATTGAAGGTGACGGAGAAGGTGCCACAGCTACAGCCACAATCAAACAAATGTCTAATCCCGTAGCAGCAGAACTGATTGGTATTGCTGAGCGTTTGCGCGCTATTGTGGTAGTTGATGGACCAAATACAACAGATGAAGAAGCTATTGAGGCAGCAAAAGATTTTGGTTCCAAACGTGTTGTCATGGTTGATCCATTTGTGAGCGTTTTGCGTAAAGGAAAGATTTCACAAGAACCAGCAAGTTCACTAGCTGCCGGTGTAATTGCTAAAACAGATTTTACCCACGGTTTTTGGCACTCTCCTTCAAACAAAGAGATCAATGGCATTAGTGGCACAGCCAGACCCATTGATTTTGCCATTGGTGACAGTTCTAGTCGCGCTAATCTGCTCAACGAGAAACATATCACAACAATCATTCGTGAAAATGGCTATCGCTTATGGGGTAATCGCACACTTTCATCAGATCCAAAATTTGCTTTTATATCCGTGGTGAGAACTGCAGATATGATCAATGATGCCATTTTGCGCGGACATATGTGGGCAGTCGATCGAAACATCACAAAAACTTATATGAGCGATGTCAGTGAAAGCGTTAATGCTTATTTGCGTGACTTAAAAACGCAAGGCGCCATCATTGGAGGGCGTTGTTATCCTGATCCAGAGCTTAATACACCAAGCGCACTTGAAAGCGGAAAAGTTTATTTCAATGTCGAATTCCAACCAACAACGCCAGCAGAACACATCACGTTTAGCTCGCGTATTGTCAATGATTACATAGAGGAGATCCTTTAATGATTGCACCCAGATTACCAAGAGCTTTGAAACATTTTAACATTTATGTTGATGGAATTCCCTATCAAGAAAAATGTGAAAGTGTTACTTTACCAAACTTAAATTTCGTCGTTGAAAGTTTCCGTGCAGGCGGCATGGATTTTCCCGTTGATATCGAGATGGGAATGGAACAACTCACACTTTCTATGACTATTGCAGATTGCTCTCCAGAACTTCTGGGGCTTTTAGGTAAACCCAATATTGATATTTGTCTGCGTGGGTCAGTTCAAGCACAAGGCGCACCAGCAGAAAAGATTGCAATCTCCATGCGTGGATTTTGCAAGGGCTATGAACCTGGACAATGGCAACCAGGTACTAAGGCCGTCACAACGATCAATTATACATTGAATTATTTCAAATACGTTCAAAATGGCGTCGAAGTTGTTGAGATTGATGGTTTCAACATGGTGAGAAAATTCAATGGCGTTGATCAATTAGCAGAACATAGAGAAAATTTAGGATTATAAAATGACTACACAACAAAACGTTACTTATCAATTGCTTTTTCCTTTTACATTAAAAGAAGAAGATTATACCGAAATCAGCCTTCGTCGCGTCAAAATGAAAGACATAAGAGCTGTCGATAAAAAGGAAAGCGCTGATCAGGTGGCCGCTATGATCACGCGTCTTTCTGGATGGACTTATGATGCTGTTGACGAACTTGATGGCAGTGACATGGCAGCTATTGGAAAAATTTTGGAGGGTTTTACCGAGCGGCTGAATACCTAACTTGGGAAACAGCCGCTGAACTCATGGCCGATATTGCTATCGTATTTCATTGGTCCCTTTCAGAGATGATGGAAATGGAACCTCAAGAGCTCTGGTTTTGGCGCCGTAAAGCTGCAGAAAGGTATAAGAAAAAGTGAGCAAAACAGTCGCAGACGCTAAGGTGCGGTTAACCCTTGAAGACAAGATAACCGCACCCATTAAGCGTATTCAAAAGCGTTTGACACACTTATCAAATAAATTAAGAGTCCCTCGCTTTATGGCAGCAACACGCAAAGTGACAGAAAGTTTAAAAGGGGTCGGCAATGCTTTGGGGGCAGTAACCAGCCGTGTTTCTGTATTGTCAGGCGCATTGGGCCTTGCTGGTGGTGGTCTTGTTGCAAGTTTAACTGCAGTGACTATGAAAACCATGCACATGGGCGATAGTCTTCATCACGCATCGCGCCATTTAGGCATGAGTGTTAAAGATCTTCAGTTATGGGGAGATGCAGCGGATAACTCAGGTTATTCTGCCGAGAAATTCCAACAATCCTTGGCTGTTTTAAACAGGCGTTCAGCACAAGCTTTGGCCGGACAAAAAAGAGGGATTATGGGGTTTCAGGCGCTGGGAATTTCTGTAAAAGATGCCTCTGGAAAACTTAAATCAAATTCAAACTTGTTGGAAGAAATAACCGACAAGATGAGTAAGATAGACAATCAAGCGCAAAGGCAACATATTGCTGCTCTTCTTTTTGGTGGTGATGGTAAAGAAATGGCTGCCATGCTCTCGCAAGGTATGGAGCCTATCAAAGAATTGTTTGAAAAGGCAAAAAAGAGTGGATGGCTGATGGGGGCTGATGTTGCCCACTATGCTGCAGATTTAAGCGATAAGCTTGGGGCTTTTAAGAAAAAACTGGGAGGTGTTGCCAATTTCATTGGGGCACAATTCATGCCAGTGATCAATGATATGATTGATGCCTTTTCAAAGCTGATTGATGAAAACCGTGATCTCATTCAAACAACTGTAGCAAATTGGGCGAGGATTGTAAGAAAAGCTATACAGGATTTATGTGATCCGACTTCTGAGTTAAGACAAAATATCACAAATGTTACAGAAAGTATTAAAGGCTGGTTTAAATGGTTAGAACCACTGACTGGCGAAATAAGCCTTTTTAAAATAGGTCTTGCAGCACTTGTTGCCTTCATTGTAGGGCCACTTATAGCCGCGATTGCTGCTCTGACTGTAGCCTTTTTTACATTTGGTACAGCCGTTATGACAACGCCTATTGGGTGGATTGCAGCAGCTATTATAGGGCTCATTGCAGCAGGAGTCGCGCTTTATGTTTATTGGGATAAAATCAAAAAATGGTTTAGTGCACTATTAGATGGGATTGCAGACGCTTTTTATAAGTTTGGAGCCATCATCATACTTCTCCCCGGCGGTTGGATTATAGGGCTTATTGCAGGGATATATAAGCTTTATAAGAATTGGGAGGCAGTCAAAGCTTGGTTTATTTCAGCTCTCAATAAGATTTGCGATGCTTTTGTTATGCTGGGTGATTTCATTATGAAATACACGCTCATTGGTTATATCGTTAATGGTATTAAGAAGCTTGTTGCAACAGCTTATTGGCTTTATGAAAATTGGGATGAAGTCATGGCCTCCTGTGGGCGGTTATGGGACTCTCTTGGGGAGGCAATTAATCAATTTTTTGAATGGTTTTCTAATCTCAGTTTATATGAAGCTGGTTCCAATCTGATTATGGGACTGTGGGATGGTATTAAAAGCAAATGGAGTGCCATGACACAATGGCTTTCTGGTGCGGTGCAACAATTAATGGGTTGGATGCCTGATTTTGTCAAAGACAAGCTAGGTTTCAGCGTTACAGTAAACAAAAGTACTACCGAGAGTTTAAAAAATCTCACACAAGAGACAAAAACATACGCACAAGAGATTATTCATTCAACTGTTGTCCCCAGCACCCTTCCAGAGAGCTATGCCTACAGACGTGGAGAGTATATTAGTAATGAGAGCAAACAGCCTTCTGTGGGAGACTTTAAAACGTTTGAACCGATTATGGCTCCTAACAAGTCCACTGAGGTTGATGCATCTATTACAATTAACAATTTGAACATCAGTGGAGCCAGTGGTTCACCGCAAGATATCAATGCTGCTGTTAACAAAGCTCTTGCAGATCAAGCTAGACAACAACGTTTAGCAGCTGCTTCCAATTTTTCGGATTAAGCGTCATGATGTTAGCGTTGGGAGACTTTATTTTTTCAGTTGAAACAGCAGCTTATCAAACATTCGACATGACTTATGATGTTCCATGGGTAGAACAAGGACGTCTGGGCAGTCAAGCAGCGTTTCAGTTGCCTGCCATTGCTAATGCCGAATATTCTTTATCAGGCGTGATTTATCCAGGTTTTAAGAGTGGTTATGGCCAGTTGGAAAGACTGCGTAGCATGGCGCATAGCGGACCGCATTTACTTGTAACTGGTAAAGGCAAGGTTGTCGGAAAATTTGTTATTCTTTCTGTCAATGAAAAACAGAGCTTTTTTGGTAAAAACGGCAATCCACGCAAACAAGAATTCACATTACAACTGAGAGAATATGGGGGAGATGGAGGGATCTGGTGAGTGATATTTACATTACCAAAGATGGCGATATGGTTGATGCCATTTGCTGGGAATACTATCCAAAAGGTCAGCAAGCACTGGCTGTTGAACGTGTTTATGCAAAAAATTATGGGCTTGCAGATCTTGGACCCATTTTAAAAGCAGGAGTGAAAATTGTTTTGCCTGCCCTACCCCACCCTCAAGCAACACCGGTCATTAGGCTCTGGGGTAGTAAACAATGAAGCCTTTTTGCAGAGTGATGTCTAATGGTGAGGATGTCACAAGAGCTTTAATGGATTATGTTTTATCAATTGAAATAACCGATGAAGCAGAAGACAAAAGTGACAGGATCACTATAGAATTGGATGATCGTGCTCGCATTAGTGATAATGGTTTTTTACAGATCCCTTTAATTGGAACAGTTCTTTCTATAACGCTGGGCTATGAAGAGGGTAAAGCACGTGACATGGGATCCTATCTGATTGATGAAATATCTGTCAGCAGTCCACCACAAAGTTTAAGTGTGACAGGACGTGCAGCTTCTATGAATACCTCTTACCGAACCCCAAAAAGCCAATCTTATCATCAGATAACACTGGGCAACATTATCCAACAGATAGCAACACGCAATGGCTATGTTCCCGAGGTTGATCCTTCTCTTGCAAAGGTTGTCGTGCGTCATATTGATCAAACCGGTGAAAGCGATATGGCTTTTGCAACACGCCTTGCTGCAGAATATGATGCTGTAGCAAAACCTATGGATGGCAGGCTTGTCCTTGCTAAACGTGGGGAAGGTAAGGCCATTACTGGAGAGATGCTCCCTGTGGTTACTATTCATGAAAAGATGTGTAGTGCTTGGGATTTTAAATATAGTGCACGCGATGAAGCAGGTGAGGCCCAGGGCTTAACACCAGGTGGAGGGGATGATCAAAAAGCCGCGTCAGCAGCACAAAACCCGGAAACAATTGAACAGTATGATGATGAAGCATCTATTCATATGGATGAGACCCCTCTGCGCTCATTAGCTCGATCAAAAAAAACACTTGGAAAACAAGACAAAGTTGAAAAACAAGAGGAAGAAAAGAAAGGAGGTGTGATAGCAACCTATCATGATTTACGCAGTGGTGAAAAGAAAGAGGTCAAAACCGGTCAGGCACCTTTTCATGAATTAAAATATACCTACCACAATCAATCAGAAGCCGTTGCAGCTATTGCAGCTTATCGTAATAAATCATCTCGTGGGAAAGCCACCTTTTCGTGTGATATGGGCGGAGATGCGTTCATTCAAGCTGAAATGAAGCTTATCCAAGCACCACCTTTCCGCCCTTACATTCCACAGCAATGGCGCATTAAAAGTGTCAAACATCGGTTGGATACAGCAGGCGGTTATACAACAAGTATCGAGTGTGAATTGTTTAATGAAGCGCAAGAAGATACAGCGCAAAACGTCATAAACACCACACCAGACAAAGATGACACAATAGATGATAACGCCCCACCTCAGGCATCTTATGATGAAGGTGAAGGTGTTATTGATATGGAAGGGGAAAATTCATGACACAGATTATCCAAAAATTACTCAGTGGTAACTGCAAAGCGCGTACACAAGGTTTGGTTAAATCCTTAGCACAAGAGATCGGGTGTGAAGAAGCTGTGGTTGCTGCGATTATTTCTGTTGAGTCAGATGGTAAAGGTTTTGATGATGAAGGGCGTGTAAAAGTCCTTTTTGAAAAACATCAGTTTTATAAAAATTTGCCCTTTCATAAGCGTCAACAAGCAATCAAAGAAGATCTTGCTAGAGAGGAGTGGATTAGCCCTAAAAAAGGAGGATACAAAGAACAAAAGACCAACACTCAAGCTTTAAAGTTACTCATTGCTGCTATAACACTTGATGAAGAAGCTGCTTTAAAATCTGCTTCTTATGGTGCAGGTCAAATTATGGGAAATAACTATGGTATTCTTAATTGGAACACTGTTCAAGACTTTGTCACTAGCATGTGTTCGTGTGAAGATGAACAAATAAAAGCGATGTTTACTTTTTTCAAAGTTCGTGGTCTTGCTTCAAGTTTGCGAGACAAGGATTTTGATGCCATTGCACGCGTTTACAATGGCACTGGTATGGTCAAAGAATATGGCCAACGCATGCGCAATGCTTACTTTGCCCTCACAAAAAAATCAGCAGCAGTCAGTAATCCTATTCGTGCCAATGGTTTGCGACTAGGATCCAAAGGCTACCGTGTTGAAGCACTGCAAAAACGTCTCAATGATCTTGGTTATCCCCTTGCGATTGATAGTGATTATGGACCAGATACACGCAGTGCAATCTTTTCTTTTCAAGCTGACCATAATTTAGAAGTTGATGGTGTTGTTGGTGCGAAAACTCAAGAAGCCCTCGATGTAGCAACTCCAATGATTAGTCCTCGCCGTTCTGGTGTAAGTATGGCCGATTTGAGAAAAAACGGTACAAACATTATTAAAGATGCAGATAAAACCCAAATGGTGGGAGGGGCTGTTGTTGCTGGTTCAACTCTCATAGAAGCAAACAAAATGGGAGCATTTGATAATCTCAAACTCTCTATAGGAAAAATGAGTGCTCTTGTAGAGCCACTTGCTCATATTGGTAAAGCAATTTCTGATCATTGGTGGATTGGGGCCATTTTTGTAGGTTGGATTATTGTACTCGTGTCAGATCGTGTCAAAAGAACTTATCTAAAAGCCTACAAGAGAGGCAGAGCAATTTAGAAAGCTATTGTAAAGTGCACAGGAGATCTGCGGATGAAAAAATATCTTGAGATTATACTTGATGCATCTGCTGCTCTTTTAGAAATTTTCGCGAATGTTTGTCAGATTGGAAAGAAAGTTGAACAACACAAACAAACAGAGGATCCTTTAAAGGCAACGACAACAAGACTGGAAATAGAAAATGAGATTAACAAGAAACATGATGATGATGTGCACTCTGATCTCTCTAACTGGGTGCGCGATAAATGAAAATTCTTCTTGTCTCGGGTGGATGCCAATCTATTTAGATCAAAAAGATTACAACGCTATCAGTTCAAACTTAGCACGAGATATTTTAAAACATAATCAGCACGGAAAACAGCTATGTGGGTGGAAACATGTTAGCAGGACAAAATGAACAACATACTGTACTTACAGAAACAAAAGAAATGACCATTACCTACCAAAGCGTAAAAATGATGTCTTATTTTTCAAGTAAATAGTTATGATCTTTTTATTGATGATTGATTTTGTACGTTTGATAGATGCAATGATAATATTTTCTCACATTTGAAATAGTGGTTCTCAAAAAATTAGAACCACCACGTCCCTCCTTTAAAATAACCAAACTTGTAAAAAATTTTGAGGATTCGGATTTGCTTATGAAAACAGTTAAGCCGCGTTGCAAAGTGATGGTATATTCTGTTCTAGTGATTGTGGAATTTTGATTTTGGGTGAGAAAATCATCAGTTCTTGAGCTTGTCTCTTATTTTGTAGAGAATAGCGTATATCAAATTCTATTTTAGGATATTGATCATACAAGAATTTAACTTCTTCTACGTTGTCATAAGTAATTAACCAAAGAGCATTTACATGTTCAGAAATGATATTTTCTAAATAATGATGATCTTTAGTTTTATAAAATGAAGTATACAGCCCTTTACCCTTTTTAAAATATGGAGGATCTATATAAAGGAAAATGTTTTTATCTTTATCTGTACTTCCATAACGTAGTAAAAACTCCTGTGCATCTAGCTGTGTTAAATATATCCTATCTTTTTTTGCGCTTATATTTCTAATTCTGCCAATTAAATTTTCTTTATTGAATCTACAGTCTATTTTGTAATTTCCAGTTTGCTCTTTTCCTCCAATGGGACCAGCATTTTTAATAATTCCTGATCTGTTTGTTCGATTCAAAAAGAGGGCAGCAAATCCTACGGCAAGACATCTGTGCTTTTTCAAGAAAAAATTCCTTTTGTTTGTACCATTCTTCTAAGTTAATAGTCGTCGTGTTAATCTTTTCTATTAATTCTTCTGTTTTGTACAAAACACAATGCCAAAAACTCCAAATGAACGGGTCAATATCGTTAATGTAAATATCTTTCACATCGTCATTTAAAGAAGTTTTAGAGCCAATCCGCCGCCACCAGCAAAAGGCTCACGATAAGAACACCCATTTAATTCATTTGTCTCAAAAGATTTCTTTGATTTTTCCA
>NZ_CM001844.1:237808-241468 GCF_000384965.1 Bartonella bovis 91-4 | reverse complement strand
GCGATTGATAGTGATTATGGACCAGATACACGCAGTGCAATCTTNTTTCAAGCTGACCAGTAATTTAGAAGTTGATGGTGTTGTTGGTGCGAAAACTCAAGAAGCCCTCGATGTAGCAACTCCAATGATTAGTCCTCGCCGTTCTGGTGTAAGTATGGCCGAATTTGAGAAAAAACGGTACAAAACATTATTAAAGATGCAGATAAACCCAAATGGTGGGAGGGGCTGTTGTTGCTGGTTCAACTCTCATAGAAGCAAACAAAATGGGAGCATTTGATAATCTCAAAACTCTCTATAGGAAAAATGAGTGCTCTTGTAGAGCCACTTGCTCATATTGGTAAAGCAATTTCTGATCATTGGTGGATTGGGGCCATTTTTGTAGGTTGGATTATTGTACTCGTGTCAGATCGTGTCAAAAGAACTTATCTAAAAGCCTACAAGAGAGGCAGAGCAATTTAGAAAGCTATTGTAAAGTGCACAGGAGATCTGCGGATGAAAAAATATCTTGAGATTATACTTGATGCATCTGCTGCTCTTTTAGAAATTTTCGCGAATGTTTGTCAGATTGGAAAGAAAGTTGAACAACACAAACAAACAGAGGATCCTTTAAAGGCAACGACAACAAGACTGGAAATAGAAAATGAGATTAACAAGAAACATGATGATGATGTGCACTCTGATCTCTCTGAGTGGGTGCGCAAGAAATGAATATGTTTCTTGTGTTGGATGGATGCCAATATATTTGGAGAGGCAAGATCTCAATGCAATCAGTTCAAACTTAGCACGAGACATTTTAAAACATAATCAACACGGAAAACGTCTATGTGGATGGAAGCATGTTAACAAGAGTTCAAGTCGTTCTTGATACAAATGTAGCCCACTGTTCTAAAAGAACATGTCGTTGTTCTAAAAAATCTGTCCGCATATAAGCTTTTGTTACTGAACTACCAACTGAATGAGCAAGGACAGTTTCTGCAATCTCAAATGGTGTTGATGTTGTTTCTGCTATCCAGTCTCGCAAACTTGAACGAAAACCATGAGGACGATATTTTAAACCACAAAATTTCATATGTTTTGCCATGCTTGCATCAGAAATCGGAGTGCCTTTAAGACCAGAAAATAGAAAACCATTTCTTTCAAAGGAGAGAGATTTTTCAATCACTCTTAAAGCTTCATCACTTAATGGCACACGAAAATCTGAAACTTTTCCTACAATACCCTTCATATTTTCTTTTGGTATCGTCCATATATTTTTATCAATTTGCTCAAGGCGCAAATATCGCAAGGGATATGACCGTACCCCAGTCAAAATCAGTAATTTCAGTGCTAAATTTGAAAGGAGATCATCCTTTAAGTTTTGATAAAAAGTCGGAACTTCTCGCCATGGCATAGCAGGAATATTTGTTGATATAGCACGTGACTTTCCTAAAAGGGCTCGCGCTTTCATACAAGCTTGTAAATCAACATCTAAACCAAGAGCAGCAGCATATTTTAAGCAAATATTGATACGGTTAAGGGCTTTTTGTGCTGTATCTCCTTTTTTATGCCAAAGTGGAGCAAGAACATTGCGAATGATATTTGCTGTTAATTTTTCTATAGGAAGATTACCTATATGTGGAATAACGTGTAATTCTAGGGGAGAAAACCAACGACCGTTTTTACCTTCATTTTTTAACTCAGCTTTTTTGCTTTCAAAAGCCGCTTGAGCAATTTCTTGAAAAACATTGCTTTGCTGTTTTAAAATGCTTTGTTCTCGAAATACAATAGGATCATTGCCACTTTTAAGAATATCGCTATAATGTTTAGCAAGCTCGCGTGCTTCTTTTAAAGAAATTTTGGTAACAGAACCAAGCCCCATTTCACGGCGTTTATTGCGGTATGTATAACGAAAAAACCAAGAGCGTGTATTGTCTTTTCGAACATTCAACCATAAACCTCCTCCATCACAATACTTGCCCTGAGGAGAGACCTTTACAAACGATGCTGATAACCTGTGAATTGCTCTCACTTAATTCCCCTTCTCGTCCACCTTTTTACACGTTGCCCGTCCACCTTTGTCGGTCCACCTTTTAGACCACCTTGAATTTTTGATATCAGATTTTTTATTTAATAATTAATTTTCTTACTGAATCATAAAAAGCTATATATAGCAACATGTCTTGGCACTATTTATACAATTGAATTCTATTTGCTAAAACCCACTACGCAGCGTCTGGGCACCATTTCTTGTCATTTCCTGTGATTGTTGTATTTTCAACCATAACTGTTCCACTCTCGACTTTAATGAAGCCAGCTGTTTTGTTGTTACTCGTATAAGTCATTCTGACACCCTTTAGCAGAGCGTTTCCCTTTGTGAGGTTGATACCGTGATTTTCTTTAAACTCCACCGATCCTTCAAACATGCGGACAACCCCATTTTCGATACTCATCCTTTTCTGGACCTCTCTTATATTTATCTTGTAGAGATCGATCATTCCCTATTAAGCTTGATACCCGTTTTTCCTATTCCATTTCCCTTACAGTGCCCCCTATTAAAGCAGCAGTGCTCTTTGAGAGACTGATACCATAATCTCCTGTAAACCCAATCTCCCCTCTTTTCATCGCTAGTATCCCTTTCTTCACCTCCACCCCTATATCAACCCCCGAAATATTTACCTTCCCCGTCATTAACGTCACCGTTCCCGTCCCACTCCCTTAATCTCCGCCCCCGTGATAGTAGCATTCACCGTACCCCCCACTTTCACCCCGTGATCTCCCTTAAACGTAATCCTCGCCCCATTATTCACCACCAACTTTCCACTTCCTAACATACTTATCCCCGTCTGCACCTCCTTTATCTCCCCCCCATTCACCGTCAGATTCCCATTACTCACCTGTATCCCCGTTTGCACCCCTGAAATCCCCACATTGGTCATCGTCATCTTCCCCATACTCTCCATAATCACCCCCTTACCCTTCCCCTGTCCACTCGCCCCCGTAATCGTCAAATCTGTCAAACGAGCATTAGTCACCAATTTCCCCACCCCTATCCCAAAATTCTCCGCCCCATCCTTAAACCCAATCGACCCATTATTCATCGTCAACGTTCCACCCCCCTTCATCAACACCCCCTCACTAACCTCTGAAATCTCCCCCCCATTCATCGTCGCCGTTCCCCCCACCACATACAACCCCGTCCCCTCTCCATTCCCACTCCCCGTAATCGTCGCCCCCATAATATTAGCCGTCGCCCCATTCTCAACCTTCACCCCCCAATTCCCGTTCCCACTCTCAAACCCAATCGTCCCCATATTTATATCCACCTTCCCCTTCTTAACCCCCTCAATCGTCACCATATTCATCATCATCATCATCTCTGTCCCCTCCTTTATCACCCCCTTACTTCCCTCTCCACTTCCACTCGTCCCACTCCCCGTCCCCTCAATCGTCACATTTGTCAAAGTAGCCGTCACCTCTCTCCCCACCTTCACCCATAATTCCCGGCCCCATTGTTAAACGTAATCCTCGAGTGCCCATTTATCGTCAACCTCCCCGCCGTTGCCTCCACCCCCATTTTAACCTTTGAAATCCGCACTTCCTCCATATTCAACGTCCCCGCCCCATTCATCAATACCGCCTTATCAACATCTGAAATCCGCACATTAGTCATCATCATCTTCC
>NZ_CM001844.1:235623-237708 GCF_000384965.1 Bartonella bovis 91-4 | reverse complement strand
CCCCCATCAAACCCCTTCAACACCCCCTTCAACGTAACAGAAGACTCTGACCCATCAACCACTATCTCCTTTTATCGTCACCCCCTTAACATCAACATCTTCACCAACGTCAGCGCCCCTCCCTTTCCACCTTAATCACCGGCTTCCCTTCCCCCCGTAACCTTCAGTGTTTTCCCTATCGTAATATTCGTCCCCGACCCCGTTACCGTCACAGCAGCACCAGCAGACTTACCAGGGCCCGTATCCATATTTATCTCTATATCCCTACCACTACTACTATTCAGTATCCTTGTCACACCACCATCACACACAATCGGCTTATTATCACCACTAATAGTAGTAACACCACGACTACTCCCACAATTATGTGCTTGAGCATACGCCTTTGTATGAGACGTTATAAGAGCAAGCCCAGCCATAAGAGCGGTTGAGACAACACATAAATAAACATGATGCTTAAAAACACAACGCATAACCATAACCCACATGTTCCCCTTTAACCTGTCAGGTTAAACGAGACTAAACTATTCTAAAAAAAAGAAAACTAAAACTAAACCATACTAAAATGGCTTAAACCCCATAAAATCCTCCCAACTCTAACCCTTACCTAAAAACATCATACCCTAATATAAAACACTCTCAACACCCACAAAGCTAAAACACACATCTTCAAACAACAAACAAAACACACATAAAATCAAAACATCAAACAAAGCGCCTAGACCTTAAACCATGACCCAAACCCATAAACAAAAAAAAATCTCTAAAACTAATAAATACGCTAAAATATAGAAACACAGCTGTAGAACATTGCTACCCATATAAGTCATTCTAGCACTCTTCAAAGCACCACCCTGGTTAAATTAACCCCATAATCACCTGTAAAGCTCACCGAAGAACTAATCATAGTCACTTGAGCATTTTGAACAGCAACTCCTGTGCTAACCTTTTTCACATTTGTACCAATCAACCAGGCCCGTCCCCCATTTGCTATTTTTATTCCTTGAGCTTTTCCTGTATCATTTCCGTTAATTATTACACCTACTGCTTTAAGTTTCGCACTTTTTCCCTCAACCATGATGAACTCTGTATTATTATTACTGGTGGAGTTCATTTGCACATTACTTAAAAGGACTCTTCCCCCCTTCATCTTCAGCCCATACTCTCCCCCAAAATTAATCACCCCATTTTTCATCCACAACGACCCGTCTTGAATGGTTATTGCCTCTTTTACACCTGTTATATGTGAGTAATCGAGCATCACATACCCACCATCAGTCACATGAACACCCTGTGTTTTATTATTTCCAATGACCATAACCTTTATAGCAGCAAAATTTGCACCTTTACCTTTGACTTTGATGAAGTTTGTAGCCTGAGCGTTTTTAGTTGCCTTGCTACCCTCATATTTCATAATCACCCCCTTTAACAAAGCATACCCCGTATGGAGACTAATACCGTGCTCTCCGTTAAACGTCATCCACCCTTTTTTCATAGAGAATTCCCCATTAATAACAGTTATACCGCTTTTCACCTTGCTAAAAATCGCATTTTCTAACACGACCCTTCCCCCATTAGTAACAGTCACCCCATTGCTCATCTTGTTAAAAATCGCATCATCTAACACGACCATTCCCCCGTCAATTACCCTTATCCCGTTGCGCCTTTTTCATTTCCATTGATTCTGATGCCCCTACCTCTAATCTCTGCTAAATTTTTAGCATTTCCTGCACCATAGACCGTTAAGAAAGTACTGTCTGGATTATTCCCCGTATAATTCATAATAACACCATTTAACAAAGCATGGCCCTGATTAAGATAGACTGCGTACTCTCCCTTAAAATTGATCTCCCCCCCCTCCATATGGACAGTACCTTTTGTGATAGCCATTCCATTGTAGATGTTTGTATAATTTGGCCTAATCAACACCACCCGTCCGCCGTCAACTACCCTCATCCCCTGCCCATAACCATTTCCATCGATCGTGAGATGTGATGCAACAACCACAGCATTTTTTTGTACTTTACCCGTTCTTTTCCATAGCATTTGTAGTGTCCTCTCCCACAATCCTAATGAATTCAGCTT
>NZ_CM001844.1:234145-235523 GCF_000384965.1 Bartonella bovis 91-4 | reverse complement strand
CTGTCAAGATACTCATTATGTACTATTAGACGAACCGTTGAATAATCTTGATATGAAACATTCTGCTTCTATAATGAAGCAATTACACCGTACTGCCTATGAACTAAAACCAATTCTTCTTGTCATGCATGATATCAATTTTGCATCATCTTATTCAGATATGATTGTTGCACTCAAAGATGGTAAAACAGCTTATTGTGGCAAGCCAAAAGAATTATGCGTCCAGAAATTCTCAAAGAAATTTACGATATGGATATTCAAGTAAAACAATCAATAATGTGCCTATAGCTCTTTATTATCAATAATTTTAAGATTCTTCTTTTAAAACTTGCACACACTTTTAAAATCTGCTAGAAACAATAAAAGTTGCATATTGGGGAATAGTTTAATGGTAGAACAGCGGACTCTGACTCCGTTAATCTTGGTTCGAATCCAGGTTCCCCAGCCCTTTTGATTTAACAATTTTAATTAATTTATGTATCTTCCTATCTTACTATTAAAGCTATAATTCCCTATTTCTAAAAACGGTCAAAAACATAAGTTCTTTATTAGATTCAAAGGGAAATTCTTAAATTCTTGATTTTATGAAAAAAATCTATTAAGCTGAAGAAGATTCTTTATGAAAAGATTATAATAATCTCACAAACATCACATCTATATATCTATGATATATTTAATAAATAATGAGGGAATACAAACTATGAAGCCAGAAATTATTGCTTCTATTATGCATCCTACAATGTTGGCTTCAACAATGATAGAGACAATGGAAGTTTCTAAAAATGGGTCGAAACCAATACAGAAAATTGTGAAACCTATTCCTATTATTGAACCTATGCCTCATTATCCCCTTTCTGCAAATATCTCTGATATGATAGCACATATTAATGAGCTTATCCGTCAGAAAACAACAGAACTTGTTACAGAGATTGATCGCGTTTTCTCTTTAGAAAAGTATAAAGAGAAAAAAGAACAATCAACTCAGCAAGATGCAATGATAGAGCAAGAATTCTATGAAGCAGTGAATGTAAAAAGAATAACTAACAATTAGGATAGAGTTGCAGTTGCAAAGATTACCACTCATAATATCAAAATAGAATTTGTCAATATTCTAGTTGAGGTGTTGATGTAATGTTTTTCGTCAATCTCGATGAAATTTGTATTATTATTACTAGTATAGTTTATTTGCTCATTACTTAAAAGGATTCTTCTATTACTCATTTTCACCTTCATCCCTTCAAACCCCGTCAACTTCCCCTTCAACGTAACAGAAGACTCTGACCCATCAACCACTATTGCCTTCTGCATCCCCGTCGCCCCCTCAACATCAACATCCTCATCCAACGTCAGCTGTCCTTTATTAAGCACCTTAATCACC
>NZ_CM001844.1:0-234045 GCF_000384965.1 Bartonella bovis 91-4 | reverse complement strand
TCTCCTCCTATAAGACTGACACCGTAACCTCCATTAAAAGCCACCGATCCCCTTGTGCATTATCAGCTTCCCACTTATCACCTCTACCCCCTTATCAACCTTTGAAATATCCACCTCCTTCATCATCACCGCTCCCGTCCCCGTTGCATACACCCCGTACCTTCATCACCAGGTCCTGTAATACTGACATCATCTAACAAAGCCTGCCCCCTTGTGAGACTGACACCACGCTCTCCCATAAACCCAATCTCTCCTCCCTCCATATGAACAACCCCATCTTCGACACTCACCCCCTTATAGACATCCCTTAAACTTGTATCAACCAACCACACCGCACCTCCATTAGTCGCCTCTACCCCCGTCCCAACATTTGACATCTCCCCCCCTTTTATCGCCACTGTTCCCATGAGCGCCTTTACCGCCACCTCTGTCTCATGATCTTGACCTGTAATGTTAACATCCTTTAAAGCAGCATTTCCCCCTATGAGACTGACACCGTGACCTCCATTAAAAGCCACCGACCCCTTGTGCATCATCAGATTCCCACTTATCACCTCTACCCCCTTCTCAACCTCTGAAATCCGCACCTCCTTCATCATCACCGCTCCCACCCCACTCTGCACATACACCCCCGTACCCTTATTACTAGGTCCCGTAATTCTAACATTCTTTAAAGCAGCAATGCTCTTTGTGAGATAAACCCCGTAATCTCCTTTAAACTCCATCGATCCTCCCTCCATACGAACAATACCTTCTGTAATCGTCATCCCCTTATGAACATCTCTTATATTTGTCTTGTAGAGATCGATCCTTCCCTCATTAAGCTTGATACCTGTTTTTCCTGTTCTATTTCCCTTGATAGTGACCGCTATTAAAGCAGCCCCACCTTTCTTGAGATAAACCCCATAATCTCCTGTAAACCCAATTTCCCCTCCAAACATACGGACAATACCTTCTGAAACAGTCATGCCTTTATCAACATTGATATAATTTGGCTTAATCAACACGACATGGCCTTTTTGTGTTACACTCATCCCCTGCCCATAACCATTTCCATCGATTTTGATACCCTCAGCGATAACTGTCCCATCCACAACCTTAATGAAGTCAGCTGTAGGACTGCTACCCGTATAAATCATTCTGACATCTTTTAAAACGCCACCACCCTGGTTAAGACTGATACCATACTCTCCCATAAACCCAATTGACCCTCCTTTCATCGCTAGTATCCCCCCCTTCGCCTCCACCCCCTCACTAACATTTGAAATCCGCACCTCCTCCATCGTCACCGCTTTCGCCCCCGTTGCATACACCCCCGTCCCCTTTCCACTCCCACTCCCTGTAATCTCCGCCCCCGTAATATTAGCCGTCACCTCACCCCCCACCCCTATCCCATAATTCCTTGTCCCCCCACTCGTAAACGTAATCCTCGTCCCCTCATTCACCATCAACCTCCCACCTCCCGTCATAGTTATCCCCGTCTGCACTTCTGAAATCGTCCCCCCATTCACCGTCAGATTCCCATTCTTCATCCACACCCCCATTTTAACATTTGAAATATTCACATTGGTCATCGTCATCTCCCCGCCCCTCCTTTATCACCCCCACCTTCCCCTTTCCACTCCCCTCTCCTGTAACCCTCGTTCCCGTAATATTAGCCGTCGCTGTTCCCCACACCCCTATCCCATAATTCTTCTCTCCACCCTTAAACGTAATCTCCCCATTCTTCACCGTCAACGTCCCCGTCCCTTTCATCAATACCCCCATTGCGACCTCTGAAATATCCACCCCATCCAACGTCACCGCTTTCGCCCCCATCGCATATACCCCCAACTCAACATTTGAAATCGATCCCCTCTCCATCTCCAACATCTTCCCCCCCATAACCACCCCCATCCCCTGTCCATCTGTCCCCCTAATCGTCACACTCGTCAAAGTAGCACTCTCCACCAATTTCCCCACCATCACCCCATACCCCCCTTCCTCTCCCATAAACCCAATCTCCCCCTTGGTCATCGTCAACGTCCCACCCCCTTTCACCCATACCCCCTCACTAACATCCTTAATCGTCACATTATCCATCATCAACGTCCCCGTGCCACCCTCCACATATACCCCCGTCCCATTTCCATTCATTCCCTTAATCGCCACATTTGTCAAAGTAGCACTTGTCACCCCATTCTTCACCTTCACCCCATAATTCTCCATCCCACTATTCGTAAACTCAATCCTCGTCCCATCCTTTATCACCAACGTCCCCGCTGTTGCCTCTACCCCCATTGCTACATTTGAAATCGTCACCCTCTCCATCGTCATCTCCCCCGTCCCCCCCATAACCACCCCCGTTCCCATGTCCACTCCCACCCCCCTCAATCGTCACACTCGTCAAAGTAGCACTTGTCACCGCACTCCCCACCTTCACCCCATAATTCTCCATCCCACTATTCGTAAACTCAATCGATCCCCCCTTTATCTCCAACCTCCCCGCCGTTGCCTCCACCCCCATTGCAACATTTGAAATCCCCACACTAGTCAAAGTCATCCCCCCCTCACCCTCCTTTATCACCCCCGTTCCCTTTCCACTCCCACCCCCCACAATCCTTACATCCGTCAAACTAGCACTTGTCACCCCACTCTCAACCTTCACCCCCTGCCCACTTCCCGTAAACGTAATCCTCGTCCCCTCATTCACCGTCAACGTCCCATTAGTTGCTTCCACCCCCACCTTAACCCCTGAAATATTCACATTTGTCAAACTAGCATTTGTCACCGCACCCCCCACATACACCCCCTTATCAACATTTGAAATCTCCCCATTGGTCATCTTCAACATCTTCCCCTCCATCCACACCCCCTTACCCGTCGCCCCACCCCCCTTAATCGTCACATCCGTCAAATCAGCACTCGCCCCACTCCCCACCCTCACCCCATAATTCCCGGCCCCACTCGTAAACGTAATCGTCGAGTGCCCCTTTATCGTCAAATTCCCCGCTGTCGCCTCCACCCCCATTGCTACATTTGAAATTGACCCCCCACTTATCGTCATCTCCCTCCCATTCATCAACACCCCCTTCCCCCCACTCGTCCCCATAATCGTCACACCCATCAAACTAGCACTCTTCACCGATTCACCCACCTTCACCCCGTGATCTCCCTTAAACGTAATCTTCGCATTATTGTTCACCATCAACGTCCCACTTCCTGACATAGTTATCCCCGTCTGCACCCCTGTCATCTCCCCCCCACTTACCGTCAGATTCCCACTTGTCACCTGTATCCCCGTCTGCACCTCTGAAATATTCACCATATTCATCGTCATCGTCCCACCCGTCCCCTCCATCCACACCCCCTTACCCCCACTCGTCCCCATAATCGCCACACCCATCAAATTAGCCGTCGCCCCATTCTCAACCTTCACCCCCCAATTCCCGTTCCCACCCTCAAACGTAACCGTCCCCCCCATCATATTCAACGTCCCAGCCTGCACCTCTACCCCCACCTTAACCTTTGAAATATCCACATTAGTCATCGTCATCTTCGTCCCACCCATAATCACCCCCTTACCCTCCCTATTTCCACTCGTCCCCATAATCCTTACATCCGTCAAACTAGCACTCTCCACCCCACTCCCCACCCTCACCCCCCAATTCCCCCTCTCACTCTCAAACGTCACCGTTCCCCCATCATCACCAACTTCCCCGCTGTCATATCCACCCCCTTTTTGAACCCCGACACCTCTACCTTAGTCAACTCCATCACCCCCGTCCCCTGCATACTCACCCCCGTCCCCCCACTCCCCTTAATCTTCAACCTCATCACATCAGCATTTCCCGACCCCTCCATCTGTATCCCACTCCCACTTCCATTAACAGTCATCGTCCTCCCCACTCCCATCACAGTAGCCTTCCCCGCCCCATCCCCCGTAATTTGTATCCCCGCTCCACCAACACTATTAAAAGCCACATCCCCCATCATATTTACCATCCCCCCATCATTAATTTTCACCTTCATCCCCTCAATCCCCTTCACCCCCTTCTCAAAAACAACCATCCCCCCATTCTTCACCTGTACCCTCTCAAACCCCGTCAACTTCCCCTTCAACGTAACAGAAGACCCTTGACCCTCAACCGCTATCACCTTCTGCATCCCCCCCGTCACCCCCTTAACATCAACATCCTCATCCAACGTCAGCTGTCCTTTATTAAGCACCTTAATCACCGGCTTTTGATCACTCCCCTTCCCCCCCGACCCCGTAACCGTTATCTTCTTTATTATCGTAATATTCGTCCCCGACCCCGTTACCGTCACAGCAGACTTACCAGGGTCCTTATCCATATTTATCTTTATCTCACCACCACCACTACTATTCAGCGTCTTTGTCCCACTGCTACTATCACACACAATCGGCTTATTATCATTTTTAACAGTACCAACACCACCACCACTCCCACAATTATGTGCTTGAGCATACGCCTTTGAAGTATGAGACGTTATAAGGGAAAGCCCAGCCATAAGAGCGGTTGAGACAACACATAAATAAACATGATGCTTAAAAACACAACGCATAACCATAACCCACATGTTCCCCTTTAACCTGTCAGGTTAAAAGAGACTAAACTATTCTAAAAAAAAGAAAACTAAAACTAAACCATACTAAAATGGCTTAAACCCCATAAAATCCTCCCAACTCTAACCCTTACCTAAAAACACCATACCCTAATATAAAACACTCTCAACACCCACAAAGCTAAAACACACATCTTCAAACAACAAACAAAACACACATAAAATCAAAACATCAAACAAAGCGCCTAGACATTAAACCATGACCTAAACCCATAAACAAAAAAAAATCTCTAAAACTAATAAATACGCTAAAATATACAAAATCTAAAATATATAAAAAACAAACACCTCCAAGTGGTGATATAATATCTACTGAAATTTCTTGTAAATTCCATGGATTGTGCGATCACAGTAAATGCATTTTTTTAGGTTATCAAACCATAATACGTTATACTAAGCCTTGATGTGTTTGAGCTTCTTTGATGCTTCTTCTATAAATATAAACTATAAATTTCGTTGATAAATTGGTACCATACAAACTTAGCAATAAGCATAACGCACTCTTTAACAACGTCTATTGCAATTAAAACTACTTTAACACTATTTGCCACTTCTTTATTATTGGTATACCCAAAAAATACTAGCTACAATACTATGCTCTCCATCAAGCAATAACTAAAAGCATAAACTTAACCAATACTGCAAATGGTATAAATTACTTTACACAACATGCAATTTCTTTAAAAAAGGCATCTTATAATATCTTACAATATGTTTATATCTTATAGTACTCTTAACAGAAAATCCCATATTACAAATAAACTGTGCTTTATTTTAACATTAAAAAGCAAAAGTGTGTGAGCTGGATCCGCTATTGCTAAATCATTCTCACAACCTCTAGATATCATTCGCTTTACATAAGAAACTGCCTTTGATGAAACAGAAAAACACTATTTTGAGCCAAGACTCTTAACTTATAATTCCTCGTATGCTGCATTACTTACACAACTCTTACAAAACTCCTTCGCACAAAATTCATCACAAATAGGTCGGTAAAGTTGCAAACACAACTCATTAATGGCTTTTCGTAAAGCTTCAATACGTTAATCTGTCTCTTCTTTAGTTGTAAAAGCGCTTAAAAGATCATACCGAATATTGTATTTGGCCTTATCAATGATCTTATTTAATGACGCATGGACTAATCTATGACTTGCATAAAAAAGGACATGAATTTGCCCCGCATCGGCAATCTCATCAATCGCCGATGGATTTTATTAAGCACCTTAAAAAAACCTTAGAATTTTATAGCGTAAACAACCGTTGTATTAACAAGGCGTATTTCTAATCCGCCTGTTGAAGAAATCGTGGCATTATGTGTATGTACCTCTGCCGAGACAGCATTCCATGTTTTTTCGTTAATATAAATTGGGGGTCCTGGAACCAACCGTACGCGCCGACGTGTATACTAAACGTTTATGCCCATACATATGTGCCCCTGCTGATTGAACGGTGCATGTATGTGTATGTGCTTTAAAGCTATCTTGTTGCTTTTAGGCAAATTTTCTACCTTGATCTATACCGCGCCCATCATCAAAACCGCGTAAAAACATCCCCCTAAAATCGGGCACTTTAAAAGTGGTATCGCTGTTTGTCCCCCAATGTTCACCTATTGCCTTGAATAACCGAAGATATTTTTTCGCTCATAGCTTGCACCATCACATATAAGCTAACCGCTTGATAGTGTTTGCATAGCAAATGTTGCAATAAACCCAGGTGAAAAAATTTTTATCTTGGCAGGTGTTTTAAGAGTTGGGCTTAATAAATACCAACTATCAAACTTCCTTGTTAAGGTGTTGTTATATAGATAAGCTCATAAACAACCCTTTTGTAGTTCACCATCTTCTAAGGAGTATAATACCCGCATCACTCATTTTATAAACAGGCCTCCCATTTAAGCTATTGACGGTTATTGTTGTCGCACCAACATTTGTGTCGCTTGCCCTAAAACGTATAAAAATATCATTCTTATATTCTGTGATGGGAGAAACTGTATTGAGTGTAATTGATGTCGTTTTTCCTTCACTATTGACGATAAGCTCGAAATTAATAGGACTACCATTATAAACACACAAACTTGCCAAAACTCAATTAACTAAATAAGTTAACCTTTTTCCGCTTAGAAAAACGATATTTTAGTGCAAACTGATTAAAAAAACTCTATTTTATGGAGTTTTTTCATAATCTGATCTTATAAACATTAGAATTTATAAGCTACACCAACGCGAAAATTATTAGCTTCGTAATTACGTTCAACTCCACCTTTTGCAAATTTCTTTTTACCAAAATCTGAATAACGGTATTCTGTGCGCAAAATAATATTATCAATCATTGCAAAGTCAACACCAGCACCCAAAATATAACCAATCATTGTCCTTGTTTCTCTCACCGTGTCATTCACTATTTGACCTTGTTCTTCGCTCAACCTCAATAAGACACCTTGAAGCTGTGTATAAGAAATACCACCAGCGATATAAGGCATAACACGACCACCAAAACCAATACGTACCCGCGTAGCACCAACCCATTTCTGTTTTAAAGTATGATTATAAGTCGCAAATTTAATTCCTGAAACAGCATTCTCATTATAATCCTTAACAATACTACAACCAAAAGTAGCAACCATCCCTTCACAATCTTTTATTATACTTTCATTTTTTAACTCTTCATTTGCACCATAATTGTCTATATTAATAGTCTTTATGTCCTTTTTACCAGACAAAACTATATCCGTATCAACACCTAAAATAAAACCGTTGCTGAGATCAACATTAAAACCTGCATAAAAACCTCCAACAACCCCCGAAAGTTTAGGCATAAAATCTTTTCTAATCAAAGCCCATTTTTCAATATTACCATTCTCTAAATAATTTGAACTTAGATCAGTCTTGCTCGAAAAAACACCAAACTGACCACCAAAATAAAAACCTGTCCAAGAAAAAGCAGGAACAACAATAACTGATGGCACAACAGACATTGATTCTTGAGGAATTGTACTATTTTCTGCTTGTACCACAGAAGGTGCGAGCAAAACAAAAACAGACACTGTCATTAGATATTTCATATACATAAACCTCCTCTTTAGCTACGATAACTCTAACAAATAGTCTCCCACTAATCTTCAAAAGAACTGTAATAAAAATAATACAAGTATAAGTAGAAATGAAATTTCACAGAAACTAAAACAACAAGTTTCTTTCACAAATCAAAGAAAAGTACTAAGCACCTTAACACTTTATACTTGCCTAAAACTTATCTGTGATATCAATTCAGTGTGATAAATAAATTTCACACTCAACTTATCTGTATGTGGATTTATGCTCTTGCGTAAATTTGTGTAATCTGCGTAGAGAGAAGGCTTTACATTGTTAAATGTTACCTTTACCTTTTACAGGTCGTAATGTAAATTGTTTGTGATTTATGTATCTTGTTCAATATGTTGCCAATTATCTTATTCAAAAAGAAAAAATGATGAATTTTACTTAGCGCCCTTTCAGGGCTATAGTGACACAATCACTCAACGCACAAAAAACTGAATATCATTTAATAGTGATTTGCAATCGCTACTAGGAAAAATTCTCTTAATATTAAATATAATAAGACCTGAGGAATTTACTCACACTTCTTCTATATAGAAAAAATACACTTTGATTTCCGGCCTAAAAATCATGAACTAATTTGCCACTCACGTATAAGAACGATATATTTAAAATATTAATACAAAAAAGCATTAGCACTTTTTCAGATGTTAAAAACAAAGATATAAAATTACACTTTGTTCTAAAAATTATATTTTCTTGTTTTTAATTAACCTTCTTTCCAAGAACATGAACATAACACGCTTTTGTGTTAATCAACTCTTATAGTTAATTGACTAAATTTTCACGTGTAATTTCTTTTATTGTACGAGCACCAATCAATGTCATAGCCACTCGCATTTCTTTAGCAAAAAGATCAAGAAGATGAGCAACCCCTTTCTCACCTGTCGCGGCAAGCGCATAAGCAAAAGCACGGCCAATCATAACGGCATCTGCCCCTTGTGCCACCATGCGTACAACATCAAGGCCAGAGCGAACGCCAGAGTCAGCTAAAATAGTCAAATCACCTCTTACAGCCTCTGCAATTGCTGGCAACGCCCGCACAGTTGACAACACTCCATCAAGTTGACGCCCACCATGATTAGAAACAACAATACCATCAGCACCAAATTGCACTGCTTCACGCGCATCCTGTGGATCAAGGATACCTTTCAGAATTATTTTTCCTTTCCAAAAATCCCGAATCCATTCTAAATCACACCAAGCAATCGATGAATCAAAATTTTCATCGAGCCAGCCAATATAGTCTTCTAATTTAATTTTCTTGTGAAGATAAGTGGAAACATTTCCAAGATCATGCGGACGCCCCATAACACCAACATTCCAAGCCCAATGAGGATGAACAACAGCTTGTAACACACGGCGTAACCCAGCATAAGGCCCAGACATCCCCGAATGAGCATCACGATAACGTGCACCAGGAACCGGCATATCAACCGTAAAAACTAATGTGCGTACACCAGCTGCCCAAGATCGCTCTAACACATCACGCATAAACCCACGATCTTTGAGAACATAAAGTTGAAACCAAAATGCATTTCCAACTGCTGCCTGTACTTCTGCAATAGAGCAAACTGAAACAGAAGATAAAGTAAAAGGAATACCTTTTGCAACAGCCGCGCGTGCAGCTTTCACCTCACCACGACGTGCATACATGCCAGTTAACCCAACAGGCGCAAGCACAATCGGCATATTTAGTATTTGATCAAAAATCTGCGTTGAAAGATCAACCTCTCCAACTTGCTTAAGAATCCGTTGACGCAATGTAAGTGCATGAAGATCTCTGCAATTACGATGCATTGTTTCCTCAGCATAAGCACCACCATCAATATAGTGAAATAAAAAAGGAGGAAGCCGACGCTTTGCCGCTTTGCGATAATCAAAAGTCGAAGAAATAATCACAGCAATACCTTTTTTATGTACGAATACCCTCTTTCTATATGTGAAATGCCAAAGCTGTTTCCTTAAAAAATGAACTTTTTATATATTTCACCAAAATCTATATTTCTAAATTCATTTAAAATGCTTAGACAGTCTTAATCCTTGTGCTTGATAATGTGAACCGATATCATACCCATAAAGAAATGACGGCCGATTTAGCATACGCTCATACACCAAACGACCGATCATTTGACCATGCTCTAAGATAAATGGAACCTCATGGCTACGTACTTCTAAAACTGCCCTAGCTCCTTTTCCACCTGCCTGTGTATGCCCAAATCCTGGATCAAAAAAACCTGCATAGTGTACTCTAAACTCACCAACTAAGGGATTAAACGGTGTCATTTCAGCAGCATAAAGCGGTGGAACATGGATAGATTCTTGTGAAACTAAAATATAAAACTCATCAGGGTCAAGAACCAATTCCATTTTACCACAATCATAAATAGGTTCCCAAAAATCTAAAACATTAGCAACAGCACATTGATCAATATCAATAACACTCGTATGATGTTTACCACGATAACCTACAAGCCCGTCTTCATTTCCTTTCAAATTAACAGAAAGCCCAATGCCATCGTCGCTAATATTGGGAAAATCATCCGATATAAGGGTTTCATTTTTATGCAAAGCATGCAACTCAATTCCATTTAAATAACTTTGTCCCTTACGAAACCGAAGCTGTGATAAACGCGAACCTGTACGTACTAAAATCGGAAATGTACGTGGGCTAATTTCAAGATAAAGTGGACCATGATAACTTGTATAAATTTTATCAAATTCTTGAGCATTATCTGTAATCACACGTGTAAAAACATCTAACCGTCCTGTAGAGCTTTTAGGATTAGCAACCGCAGAAAAAATATTTGGCAAATCCAAACTTTCCAAAAGGGGAACAATATAAACACAACCTGTTTCTAAAACTGCCCCATCTTGTAAATCAAATTCATGCAATTTTAATCGTTCAAGCTTATCAAAAACTTTTGTATCCGGCCCTGGCATAAAGGAAGCACGTATACGATATGCTTTTTTTCCCAAACGTAAATCAATACTTGCAGGCTGTATTTGATCGGTATCAAATGAACAAATAGTTTTAAGAACGTTACTATCAATTAAAGCTCGTATATCACTATCTGCGAGAATACCGCTCGTGCACACCATATATCCTGCCTTTCATTTTTTTTGCCTCTTTTTGACCTAGATCATTAGTTATCATCAGCTTTGTTTAAGGGTAATAAACTCATTTTTTACCGATGTATTCAACGAGTTTATAATCACAATTAATATAATTTAAAATTATAAAGATAGAACAGTCTTTGGTAAAGTATGATCTAAGAATCAAAATCTTGAACATTCCAATTATGTGCTATTCTCTCCATGGGAAGTCAACAAAATCATTCTTAGAAATATTTTCAGTCTATCTCAGTCTTAGATAGTGAGTAAATATTTTGTACTCTTTCTATACAGCAAAAACGAATCTTGTTAAATTAAACTATGATTATACGTCATCTCAGTGAAACTATTATTAACCAAATTGCCGCCGGTGAAGTTATTGAACGGCCAGCTAATGTTGTCAAAGAACTTGTTGAAAATGCTATTGATGCAGGAGCAACTCGTATCGAAATTGTTACAGCAAACGGTGGAAAAAACCTTATAAAAGTAAGTGATAATGGCTGTGGTATCCCTCAAGATCAATTAACTTTAGCGATTTCTCGTCATTGTACATCTAAACTTGTCGATGATGTACATAATATTTGTTTTCTTGGTTTTAGAGGGGAAGCTTTACCCTCTATTGGTTCTGTTGCTAAACTTAAACTCATTTCACGAACACAAGATGCTGATAGTGCTGCTGAAATTACCGTTACAGCAGGAAAAATTGAAGGACCAAAACCCGCTGCAGCTAATTCTGGAACTACTGTTGAAGTTCGTGACTTATTCTTTGTGACACCAGCGCGATTAAAATTCATGAAAACTGATAGTGCTGAAATGAGTGCTATTACAGATATGATTAAACGAATTGCTATTGCATTCCCACATATCCGCTTTTCTCTTTCTGGTAAAGATCGAACTTTCATAGAATTACCTGCAGTTGAAAATAATACCCAAGGGCAATTAGAGCGTATTACACAGATTATGGGAAAAGAATTTGGCTCCAATAGCATTACACTCAATGCTGAGCGTGAAGGAACTCGTTTAACTGGTTTTGCCTGTTTGCCATCCTTCAATCGTGGTAATAGCCTTCATCAATTTGTCTATGTTAATGGGCGTCCAGTGCGTGATAAATTTTTATGGGGAGCAATTCGGGGAGCCTACGCCGATGTCATCGCTCGAAATCGCCATGCTGTATCCATTCTTTTTATTGATTTGCCAACTGCTGATGTAGATGTCAATGTGCACCCAGCAAAAGCTGATGTAAGATTCCGTGATCCTGGCTTAATTCGCGGATTAATTATTGGAGCCATTCATGAAGCATTACGTCAAACTGGTATTCGCCCCACTTCAACAGGTTCTAAAGCAATGCTAGCTGCATTTCAAAGACAATCATTCAAAACTTTTAGGAGCCCTCATCAGCCTTTTTCTTATAGCCCGCAACCACATCATGTTACACCAGAAACTACACCAAGAACTCTACCAGCAGATCATAAACCAGTAGATATTCCTGACTCTTCTAGTTTTAGAGAAAATATAACCCCAATGATAGAGTATGTAAACACACCCAGTAGTGACATAGGTGCTATAACTCATCCCCCCACATCAGAAGAATTACACTATCCATTAGGAGCCGCAAAAACACAAATTCATAAAAACTATATTGTCGCTCAAACCAAAAATAGTTTGATTATTGTAGACCAGCATGCTGCTCATGAAAGATTGGTTTATGAAGCCCTTAAAAATGCACTTTACTCCAAACCATTGCCTTCACAACTATTACTTATTCCTGAAATTGTAGAACTTTCTGAAGAAGATGCAGCGTGTCTTTTAGTGCATAAAGATGTTTTGCAGAAGTTTGGCTTAGGAATTGAAGCATTTGGATCAGGAGCAATTGTAGTGCGTGAAACACCTACCATGTTAGGGGAAATCAATGCACATGCTCTTATCAAAGATCTTGTTGATGAAGCAGCTGAGTATGATACCACAGATAATTTAAAAGCAATGCTCAATCATGTTGCAGCAACCATGGCCTGTCATAGCTCAATACGTTCAGGACGTGTTTTGCATCCTAAAGAGATGAATGCTCTTTTACGACAAATGGAAGCAACGCCTAATTCAAGCACATGCAATCATGGCCGCCCTACTTATATTGAGCTTAAATTAGCTGATATAGAACGTCTTTTTGGAAGAAAATAAATCTCGTTCATTATTCTAACTAAAAAAATATTTTAATTTACTCTCGACTTTATAAAGCATCTTATGGCACTTTACATGCCTTATTAAGAATAAAAGGTCTATAAAGAATGTTTTCTAATAATGAATGTGAAGCAACTATTCAATATTCTAGTAATGGATACAAAATTGTAAAATATGGAACTTATACTCTTTGTGCTGTAAGCGGACAAAAAATTCCCATAGATGACCTAAAATACTGGAATCATCATCGTCAAGAAGCATATGCTAGTTGTGAATTGTCTTATCGTCGTGAACTTGAATGCAACCCACATCTTCGCCAATTATTAAAAATAGCGAATGAAAACCTGTAAAGCAGAAACTGGTGCCTTTAAATATAGATTAAAAAGAATGCTTGCGTTTTCTAAAACGGGCCATCACCTCTTCAAGCAACATATGGCAAAAGTCTGTTTGAATAAAATCGACTTCAACATCAAATACGATAAGATTTTTTAACTCCTTTTGCAAGCCATTCGCTTGTATACGAATATAATCTTTAGCAGTTGTAGCTAGCCACAAATTATGAATTTTGGCCTTTTGCACAAGATTCTTTAGATCCGTGCTGGTAAAAAAATAGTGATCTGGATAAGAATGCGTTTGCATAACATAACCAGACATTTCCTTAATGGATTCGAAAAATTTATCTGGATTGCCAATACCTGCAAACGCCAAAAAAGATTTTCCAGTAACCTCATCAGCAACTACGGGTTTAAGACGAGCATAATACAAAGATTTTCCAGAACCTGCTACCAAAAAAGCCACATCATTATGAGAAGCAGCGTGACCAATGATTAAAACACTATCCATCAAAGAAAATTGAGTTTCTAATGGTGCACGCAAGGGCCCTGCTGGGAAAACAGCCCCATTTCCAAAACCGCGCATTGCATCTACTACAAGTAATGCATAATCCATATAAAGGCGACGACTTTGAAACCCATCATCCATTAAAATAAGGTCACAGCCTTCTTCTTTAAGGCGTTGTGCCGCTGCGTAACGATCAGGTGACACTGCAACCAAAGCATAACGTGCAAGTAAAAGCGGTTCATCCCCAACATCATGTGCATTGTCATATTTTTCATTAATGAGACGTACACCTTTAGCCCTTCCTCCATAACCACGTGATACAATACCAGGAATAAAACCAAGCTCTTTGGCTACTTTAGCAAAAGCAATCACAACAGGCGTTTTGCCTGCTCCACCTAATGTAAAATTACCAATACACAAAACTGGCAAATCAATAACAGAAGGCCGTCTTTTCATACGATGACGTGAAAAATAGCCATAAACTCTAGCAACTGGTGTAAATAAAAAACGTAAAATACTTTTATTTTTCCACCAAAAATGGGGAGCTTTAATAAGCATACCCACCCCGACACTGGCTTAAACTTGTCTGTATTACAAGTGGCTGCAAAAATGGATCAAGAATCTTTAATGTGCGCTCAAGTGCACCTGCCATATTTGTTGCTATTTCATAAGCTTTATTAACCATTTCTTGCCGAAATGTTTCATCTGTTAAAAGCTTCTGTACTTGAAGTGCAAGTTGCGCAGTATCTTCAACTACACAAGCTGCATCATGAGATAAAAAATGTTCAAATATATCTCGGAAATTTGCGACATGAGGCCCTGTCAAAATAGCTACACCAAGCAAAGCCAATTCCAATGGATTATGACCACCGTAACCACATAACGATTTACCAATGAAAGCAACTTTCGATAAACGAAGAAAAAGCCCCACTTCTCCAATTGTATCTCCCAACAAAATATCTGTATTTGCATCTGGAACAGCATGGCTGCTTCTACGAATAAAACGTAAGCCTTTATCACTACATGCCTTGATAATATCTTCTGAACGCTCAGGATGACGTGGAACAACAATTGTTAATAAATCTGGCCAATAATTTTTAAGAACTTTATGAACCTCAAAAACTATCTTCTCTTCCCCTTCATGGGTTGAAATAGCAGCCCAAACTGGACGATTTCCAATAGCATTACAATAACGTGTAAGCAACGATTGATTTATAATCGGAACAACATCAGTTTTAAGATTACCAGAAAGTGCAACAGACTTTACCCCAAGTGCGCGGTAATAAGCTACATCCTTGTCACTTTGACAAATAACCATATCAATATGTTTAAAAATGTGCTGAGCAAAGGGTAACCATTTCTGCCACGCTTTAAAAGAATGTTCAGACATACGCGCATTAATTAGGATTTGTGGAATGCGCATTTTGGCAAGTGTTTTTATACGTAAAGGCCAGATTTCTGATTCACAAATCAATACTAAATCAGGTTTCCAATTGCCTATAAAACGACGTATAGCCGGTTCTAAATCCAGTGGGGCATATTGATGAATTAACCGACTACCAAAATGACTTTTCACAAGAGTAGAAGATGTCACAGTACTTGTTGTCAACAATACATTAATTTTTAAAGATAAAATATAATTAATAAGTGGGAAAAGAGAAAGTGTTTCTCCAATACTGGCCGCATGAAACCAAATCAATGGACTTTGAGGACGCACTTGATGACTTTTACCCAAACGTTCTTTCTGACGGCCCCGCTCTTCTTTTCCACACATAGTACGACAAAATAAATAAAAGGGTACTATAGGACGTGAGCAAAAACCAACTGCCCGATAAATTGAAAGAGTTAACCGTGCTTTTAATTCTATCATCTTCAATAAACCTTATTCACCTATTGCAAGACGATTATAAGCTTCATCTGTCAAGCGATTCATTATATCTGTTAATTGCATGCGTTTTTCTTCTAGCAAAATATCACTTGCATCTTTGGAAACAAAAAATGCCTCCCCAACAAGAACAATTGAACGCCCAAAGGGCAGTGGAATTGCAGTTTTATCCCACGTTTTTTCAAGAATTTTCTCTTTTGAAAAAGCGTATACACAAGGAATAATAGGACGACCAGATAATTTGGCTAATAAAATAATTCCTCTTCCAGCTTCACGTGCTTTTTTATGCGAGATATCCGCAATCATAGCTGCCGTTTTTCCAGATTTAAGAGCGTTTTTTAGCGTTAAAAACGCTTGTGCCCCCCTTTTATTTACGTGATGTGTTTGGTCTCTTCCCCCTGAACCACGTACAATTTCAAGCCCCAGTTTTTTTGCCAATTGTGCATTTATTTCTGCATCTGCAGAACGAGAAAACATAGCCATAACCACTTCATCTCGAGAACGCAGAAAAGGCGCCATAATATGGCGCCCATGCCAAAATGTGATAATAAATGGATTATAAGCATTATACGTTTTTATAAGATCATCTGAATTTTTTAACCGCGGATTTGTCCAATAAACAAAACGTAAATAATTCACCAATAACCATACAACAAAAACTTGTACAAACCACGTTTTCATCAATGAATGACGATTTTTTCGCCAAAATCGCTTTAAAAGATTATCCTTTTTCTTTTGAATTGTTTCATTCATCTTGATGCCAAATCCAGTCAATTTAATCTGACTGCTCTATTGTAGCCAGAAGATAATATTTGAATACTTATAATTTTTATGTATCACTTATTTCTGGATCAAGAAGTCGATGCAAATGCACAATATAATAACGTTGCAATGCATTATCTACGCTACTTTGCGCCTTTGCCCGCCACGCTGCGTAAGCTGATTGGTAATCTGGAAAAATGCCTACTATATCAAAATCATTAATATTTTTAAATTGATTATCATCAAGATTTTTTAATTCCCCACCAAATACAAGGTGCAATAATTGCTTCTTCTCATTGGTTTTATTCATTACTGCCTCCGTATCATTAAATTTTAGTCTTATGTTCATTTGATTAAACTAACTTTGCTTGACGAACAACATCTATCATATTTTGGCAGCAATTATTTTCACCGGCAATTAAAAAGCCATATTGACAAGGCTCAATTCTATAAAAAATAAACGGTGCATCAAGTGATTTAAAACATCCACCACACTCCTGCAAAATAAGATCAGCAGCAGCAATATCCCAGCCATAACAATTTGGCCGAACCAACACAAAATCAATCTCGCCTTGAGCAACAAGGACAATACGATAGGCAAGAGAAGGAATATAACGAAAAAAACTAACCTGATTTAAAAAATCGCACGGTAACTTTTGAGCAACTGATTGATCAAGAGAAGCTCTATATTTCCGATCAACGTGAGATGACATTAAGCGAGGTAGTTTTACGCCATTTAACGTCGCCCCCTGACCAGCGACAGCAGCATAAACATCACCTTTAGCTGGACACTGCAAAACACTTACAACAGGACGCCCATTTTCAATAATGGCAACCGAAATACACCAATCAACACTGCCAGAAAGAAAACCACGCGTTCCATCAATGGGATCAACCATAAAATAACGTTCATAAACCTGTTGTTTTTCATTATTTTCCATTTCTTCTGAAATCCAACCATAAGTTGGTCGCGCCTCAAGAAGTCGTTTTTTCAAAAAATGATCAACTGCAAAATCCGCCTCACTGACTGGTGAATTGCCATCTTTAATCCAAATTTCTTGCTCATATCCAAAATATTTCATCGCTAAGCTTCCCGCTTCTCGACAAACATCAAGCAAAAGATTAAGATCAGAATGATAATTCGCGTTATTTTCCTGCAAGTGTCATTCCTTCAATTAACAATGTTGGAGAAGCTGTTGCATAACGTCTATCAATATCAGTAGCCGGTGTTAAATGAGCTAACATATGAAGTAAATCAGAGCCCAGAGTTACTTCACTCACTGGATAAACAATTTCACCATTTTCAACCCAAAAACCGGAAGCGCCACGACTATATTGACCAGTAACAAAATCAACCCCATGTCCAAATAATTCTGTAACATAAAAACCATTCCGTAAAGCTTTTATCATATCATGAGACGACACTGAACCCGGTTCAATAGCAAAATTAGTACTCGCTGGTTGAATAAACGATCCGGAACGTACACCGTGCCCATTAGTTTTAAGCCCCAATTCACGAGCTGCTGATGATGAAAGAAGCCAAGTTTTTAAAACACCATTTTCAATAATATTCAATGTTTGCCCTTCTACCCCTTCACCATCAAAAGGACGAGAAGCATTTCCGCGCAATCTTAAAGGTTGATCTGTTACATTGACATCAGGCTTCATCACCCTTGTCCCTTGTAAATTTTGTAGAAGGCTTGTTTTACGAGCAACTGATGCTCCATTAACCATACATGCAATATGCCCAGCAATTTCGCGAGCTACACGTGGATCAAAAATAACATCAATAACCCCCGTAGCTGCACGAATTGCTCCTAAACGCCGAACTGCTCTTGATCCTGCATTTTTGCCAATAACTTCTGCGTCTTCCAAATCAGAAAAATGTAAAGAAGTTGTGTAATCATAATCTCGTTCCATTGCTGTACCTTCACCAGCAAGCGCACTACAAGAACGTGAAAAATAGCTAGAACGATACCCCTCACAAAAACCATTGCTGGTTATAAGAACAAGCCCACTATTGCCGTAAGCTGTTGTAGCACCACTGGAATTGTTGACCCCTTTAACATCAAGAGCTGCTGCTTCCATTTTCAAAGCATCTTCTGTTAAAAAATGACTTTGCGGAACAAAATCATCAAAAAGATCAAGATCCTTAGGATGAGTGACTAAATATCCTTTATCTACAAGACCTTCAAACAAATTATCAGGTGAAGCTTTAGCCATTGCAACAGCACGTTCTGCTAATTCTTCCGGATATGCTGCCAAATTAGCAGAAACACTTGCTAATTTTTTCCCAACAAAAACCCTTAATGTAAAATCATCACTTTCGGAGGCTTCTGTCGATTCAACTTTCCCCAGATGAACCGATACACGAACAGAATGCGAATGAACAATAACAGCATCAGCAGCATCTGCCCCAAAACGCTTCGCCATTTCAATCAATGAAACAGCTTTATCAATTTGTTCTTCGACAGTCATTATAAGCTCCTTAAAATATTTACTATTTACAATGATAAAGCATTAAACAAAATCATACAAAACATCATTTTATATACTCATAGCCAAATTATGCACTATTAATGCACCATTGAACTTTCAATTAATTGAGAAATTTCTCTCTTAGCTTTTTCACGAAAAGGCGCTAAACGTTGTAAAATCTCTTTGGCTTCAAGAAAATCTAAAATATGAATTCCATCAATAGGAGGCCGCAATAAAAGATCCAAATTTGAAAACCGCAAACGCGCTCTAACAAGTGCCTGTTGTCCTATAACACTTGCAGCAATAAGGCTTTCCGCAACTGAAATATGCTTATTTTTATAATCAACTATTGGTGGTCCGATAACATCGACACCAATTGAAAGATCAACTGGTTCAATAAAGCAATCAAAAGGTACCGGATTACAAACCGCCCCATCAACCAATAAAATATGATTGCGCAAAACTGGCTTAAATAAACCAGGAATAGCAGAGGAAGCAGCTAAAGCTGAACGCAAATCTCCTTCTTGAATAACAACCATTTCTGCTGTTTTTAAATCTGTAGCCACAGCACAAAAAGGAATTTTTAAAGCACAAAAATCTCGTGGAAAATTGTATGGTAAAAAACTCTCTAAAATAGACTCCAAATTAAATTGAAAAAAACGCAAACCGCATTCCCATAGCTCTTTCCATGAAAGAGGCATTAAAGACCATAAACGACGCAGAGCATTATTTGAATGAGAAAAAGTTGAAAGGCAATAATCTTCCCAATTAGCTTGTGTCATTCCAGCAGCTAAACCAGCACCCACAATCGAACCAATAGAAGATCCAGCAATAACACTTGGCTTTAAACCCAAATCCTCAAGCGCTCCAATAACCGGAAGATGACCAAAACCACGCGCTCCCCCACTACCAAACGCTAAACCAATTTTCATTTTATTTTGCCTCTTTCACTCTTCGAGTTCTAAGAAAAATATAAAGCAATACCCCCTATGTTTTGCTATCCATATTGATCAATTTTTAATTCTCTAACACTACTAACGTTAGTTCTTTATTTTAAAATTCTCAGTACTTGATCTGACTTGATCAAATATAACAATATTGAATTATATCTTAGTGCATCTGTATATAACTAATCAGTAACCCCCAATCTTATTAATAAAACTTTGCCATAATTTCAGAAAGTGCCTTTATATTTTGGTATCACATAAAACCAACTTATCTCTTATTATCTGATTTCACTTGCTCTACCTTATACCTATCAATTATTTTTTACTTCAATATGGCCAACAACCACTATGCACTTAGGTAAGATTGTTGCCATGGTATATCATTGAAAATAGCGTACTTTTTGGGAGACCGAAAGCACATTTATTTTAGCAGTAATTATTCATCATATCTACGTCTTTATAAACTATTAAAGAAAACGTACTTTATAAAGTAAGGCAATATTCATACATTTACTAATAATTACCACAATATTAAGTTTAGCCCACTAAAAATATAATTCAGAAGTAAACTCATAAAAATTATGATTGTTTTTTAAAATACTCAGATAAATAAATTTAAAGGTGAATATAACCAATCATCATGAAAAATGACTTTTCTCAAATTAAAGATTATGATTGAAGCTTATACATACGTATGACTGTTTCACCATAAAAGCGTTCATCATCTAAACACAATGTATCGGGTAAATTAATAACGGCCCCCTTTGTTTCTTCGAGCACAAAAAGTGCTCCAGCTTTTGCCCACCCACCTTCAAGAACTTTTATAAAAGCTTTTTCACCCAGGCAATAACCATAAGGTGGGTCTGCAAAGATAATATCAAATGGAAGCATTGTTCCAATATTACCAAGTTTAGTAGCATCACGACGCAAAATCCGCCCAATTGTTTGCAATCCAAAAGATTCAATATTTTTCTGAATTAAACCACGCCCTTCAACTGAGTTTTCAACAAAAATAGCAGCTTTTGCACCACGTGAAAGTGCCTCAATACCTAAAGCACCAGTACCAGCAAAAAGGTCAAGAACGCGCTTATTTTCCCAAAATTGTTCTTCTCGGCTAACAAGAATATTAAAAAGACTTTCGCGCGTACGATCACTTGTCGGGCGAATGGATTGACCAAGAGGAGATGATAAAATACGCCCAGCAAATTTACCACCAATAACCCTCACATCAGCCTCCAGACAACTTAGATGTTTTTATTCTATTTCTCACAGGTTTAAATTTGCTTACATTACTACTACAAAACTTACCTTTTCGCTTGCCATCTGAAAAACGCTTATCATAATCGCCCTTGATAACTTTCCCCTTCTTTTTAAAAAGCTGATCTTCCTTGCTAGAAACCCGTGTTGCATCATAAGGTATTTTGCTATGTTTTTTATTAAAATTAACGGATTTCTCTTTTCGTAATTGGCCTTCCAATAATTTCTCTTTACCTGAAAATCTTTTATCAACATAATCACTTGCACGATTATGATAACTGCTTTCATTATAGCAAAATTTCTTACGCTCAACCTGTGGGCGTGCGCCAGGAGCCATCCAAACATTAGAATGACGTGAACGTAGCGGTAATTTTTTTGCTTTACCCATAGATTGTTCATCAGATTTCGTATTCAATCGTGCCCGACGACCTTCACCTTCAGAAAAGCTGCTTTGCTTTTCGTGCCGTGTACCACCATTTACACGAGACACAATCCCACCATCACTTGTTAAAAAAAACTTTTTACTGTTCTGTTTTTTTACAGAAACCACAGAATTTGAAAATGGTTTAAGAATAGGAGAATCAAAATCTGCATTAGCTTGCGCAATCAAACGCTCACCTAATTGATCCCGCAATACCCGACCTCTTAATTCACGAACCGCTCCTTTTTCTAAGTCAGCGAGTTGAAATGGACCATAAGATATACGAATCAAGCGATTAACTGAGAGCCCTAAAGCTCCTAAAACATTCTTAATTTCACGATTTTTTCCTTCACGCAAAGCTACAGAAAGCCATATATTCGACCCCTGCTCACGCTCAATTGATGCTTCAATCGAACCATAAAAAATCCCCTTAATCGCAATACCATTTTTAAGGCTATCAAGCTTACTCTGTTTAATTTTTCCATGGGCACGTACACGATATTTTCGCACCCATCCCGTTATAGGGAGCTCTAATATACGCGCTAAACCACCATCATTAGTCAATAATAAAAGCCCTTCTGTATTAATATCAAGCCGACCTACATATAAAACACGGGGCATTTCTTTCGGCAAATTATCAAACACTGTTGGTCTTCCCTCAGGATCACGGTTGGTTGTAACAAATCCTGCTGGTTTGTGGTAAAGCCATAACCGTGTTCGTTCCACAGGAGGCAAAAATTTGCCATCAACTATAATAACATCAGAACGCGTAACATTAAAAACAGGTGTAGTTATAACTGCCCCATTCACAACAACACGCCCTGCGATAATCATCATTTCTGCATCACGACGCGATGCTACACCAGCACGCGCTAATCTTTTAGCAATCCGCTCACTCTCATTATTTTCATCCATTTTCTTTTTATTTTTCTCGCCCCCAGATCGTTTAGAAAATTTATCACGTGCATCATATCGTTTATTCTGAAAAGAGAGAGTAGTAGTATTGTTCATCATTTTCTATCCTTTAACAGCAACAATATGCACTTGTTTACTTTCAAATTAAAACTGTAGACACTTTTAAAGAAATGGTAAAATTTCTTTTATCACAAATTTAAGTATAAGATGTTCAATTACTTCACAGCAAACTTCTATAATCATTTGATTATCTATTCTCTACATAGAAAGAAAAATATGACTCTTACTCCTATGGAAATAGCCCTTTTAGAAGCACAATTGGCAGCAAAGCAAGATGAAATTCCCGTAGGTGCTGTTATCATGCGTGGCAAAACAATTATTGCACGTGCCGGAAACTGCATAAAAACTGCATGTGACCCTACAGGACATGCAGAAATACGCGCTATTCGTATGGCTTGTGAAATGCTCCAAAATGAAAGAATTCCTGATTGCGATCTCTATGTAACACTCGAACCTTGTGCTATGTGCGCTGCAGCCATTTCATTTGCACGTATACGGCGTCTCTATTATGCAACAAGCGACCCAAAAGGCGGCGCTATTGAATACGGTCCACGCTTTTACCAACAGCCAACTTGTCATCACATACCTGAGGTTTATTCTGGTTTCAAAGAAAAAGAAGCAAACCACTTGCTTAAAGAATTCTTTGCTCAAAAGCGAAATCAAAAACACATTTTATCTTCGCCTCAAACACATACTCTTTAAACATACCTCCCCTTAAAAAGGCCACAAGCTTTTCTTTTCACCAGATCCTGCTTTTCTTGCAGCGCGTTTTCTTTTACGCTCTTTCACTGATTCATCTTGCCCCTTTTGACCAACAGGTGCAGTCTTTGCTGGTTGACGATAAACTAAAGGCGGCTCACTAAGATCTCGCTGATAATTCACATACTCCTCACCTGTTGCTTGTCGGTGGAACAAAAACCTCTTACGCTGTTGTTTCACATTCAACTGTGGAGAGTCTTCTGTATTATCTGCTTGAGGTAGAGGTAAAACTGCACGTGCATTTGGCTCTGGATATACAAGCTGCGGACGCCGTTTCATAACAGGCTGATTATTATCTGTTGAACTAGATGGAACAAGTTTCACAATATCATCAACAAACTGCAATGAAACTGCTTTATCTGTCCCATAAGTGGGAGCAGGCACACGACACCCTATCAAAATACACGCACTGAGGGTGCTCATTAACACTATGTTGACTTCACGCTTTTTCACTGCTTACCCATTTTTCAAACATACGATTCACTTATATCCACTCTGGTTAACTAGGGGACTGGCTATTATATACAAACTTGCCTATCTGTGAACAGAATAATGTATTTTGCACTTAACATAAAAGCCCCTCCTCAGCAATGACAGAATTCACATGATAAAAACCGTTGAATACAGCTTACTTCAATTATTCTAACTTAGAGCCTTTGCAATTTTCGTCAAGTTCCTGCAATTCCCGCAAAGCAGCCGCATCACGAGCAGAAACATCAGGATAAGTTGGATCACTTCCAACATCTTGTGTATAACGCCATGATCTAGCACATTTTTTACCTAAAGCCTTATTTGAACACACACCAACACCTTCAACATCATTTAAAATAAAAGCATTCGAAGGTGGTACATCCTGAATAATTTTTAGAGCACTGGTGATACAAATTTCCGCCATATCTACATTGTTTAACGCTTCCAATAAAACTGGATCAGAAATAAAGACAACAGGTGCTGCCTCTAAAGATGATCCAATGCGCTTTTCTGCTCGTTCAAGCTCTAAAGCACCCGTAACAACTTTCCGAACTTGCCTAACTTTTTTCCAACGCTCAGCTAATGTTTCGTTCTTCCATTCTTCTGGAGCAGAATGAAATTGCTCTAAATGCACTGAACAACTTTCTGGATAACGCTCCAACCAAGCCTCTTCCATTGTAAAAGGCAACATCGGAGCAAGCCATGTTACCATCCGTTTAAAAATCTCACGGACAACCTGTAAAGAAGCTTTACGTTTTTTTGATGAAGGCGCATCACAGTAAAGAGAATCTTTGCGGATATCAAAATAAAATGCAGATAGCTCAATGATCGAAAAATCTAACAATGCACGCATAATTTTTTTAAAATCAAACGCATCGTAGCATTGATTAATCAATTGATCGAGTTCATAAAGCCGATGCAGTATGAACTTTTCAAGATCCGGCATAGCACAATAAGGCACTTCTTCCCCTGTATCATGCGTTAAAGTTCCAAGCATCCAACGAATTGCATTACGCAATTTACGATACAAATCCACATTTGTCTGAAGAATCTTTTTGCCTAAACGCTGATCTTCCCAATAATCAGTCGTCATCACCCAAAGACGAAAGATATCAGCACCAGACGTTTTAATGACATCTTGCGGAACAACCGTATTCCTCAAAGATTTAGACATTTTTTTGCCATTTTCATCCAAAGTAAAGCCATGTGTAATCACCGTTTTATAAGGTGAACAAGCACGTGTCCCACAACTTTCCAAAAGAGAAGACTGAAACCAACCACGATGCTGATCAGACCCTTCAAAATAAACATCAGCAGGCCATTTCAAATCAGCACGACCTTCTAATACAAAACTATGGGTCGATCCAGAATCAAACCAAACATCTAAAATATCACGTATCTGGTGCCAAGATTCATGTGCACGTTCACCCAAAAAACGTTCACGTGCCCCTTGTGCAAACCATGCATCCGCTCCTTCTGCTTTAAAAGCCTGCAAAATACGCTCATTGACTTGTTCATCTTTAAGAACAACGCCATCTTCATTAGCAAAAATACAAATCGGGACCCCCCAAGCTCGTTGACGAGAAAGTACCCAATCAGGACGATCTGCTATCATAGAAGCTAAACGATTTTGACCAGAAGACGGAACAAAACGCGTTATCGAAACAGCTTCTAAAGCTCGGCTGCGTAAAGTTGAACCATCACCAAGGTCTTTATCCATTGAGATAAACCACTGCGGTGTATTCCGAAAAATTACTGGTTTTTTGGAACGCCAACTATGAGGATATGAGTGCTTTAAACGACCACGTGCAAATAATCGATCTGCTTGAATTAAAGCACCAATAACCTCTTTATTTGCATTACCCATTTTACCATTATCATCAATAACGCGCGCAGCCCCCTCTTCACGCTCTGGTCCAAAACCAGGTGCATCTTTTGTATAAAAACCAGCATCATCAACAGGAAAGGGAATAGTCGTATCGATACCAGCCTGCTCCAATACAAGCTTATAACTATTCCAAATCTCAAAATCTTCACGCCCATGGCTAGGTGCTGTATGGACAAAACCTGTACCAGAACTATCTGTTACATGGGAGCCATCAAGCATCGGGATTTTATAGAGATATCCCCCAGCTAAACCTTTCAATGGATGAGAAAGAACAAGAGATTTAAGTTCATCATTCAAAACAGAGCGCAAACGTTTAAGAACAAGTTTTGCTTTTTCTGCACAACTATCAGCCAAAGCATCAGCAAACAGAAGTTTTTCACCAGCTTGAGGACCAAAAGCATTTTCTGTACTTTCAACCTCATAAACACTATAAGAAATCTTCGAAGCGTAACTAACTGCGCGGCTTCCAGGAATTGTCCATGGTGTTGTTGTCCAAATTACCACAAAAGCATCGCGTAAATCATGAGCAGAAGAATTTAAAATAGGATATTTAACCCAAATAACTTCAGACTCATGATCATGATATTCAATCTCTGCTTCAGCTAAAGCCGTGCGCTCTACTACAGACCACATCACAGGCTTTGAGCCACAATAAAGTTGATCTGACATGGCAAATTTTATCAATTCACCCGCAATACATGCTTCTGCATCAAAAGCCATTGTTGTGTAAGGATTTTCAAAATCCCCAACAATACCAAGACGTTTAAATTCTTCACTCTGAACAGTAACCCAACATTGTGCAAATTCACGACATTCTTGACGAAATTCGTTAAGGGGGACATCATCTTTATTTCTCCCCTGTGCACGGTACTTTTCTTCAATTTTCCATTCGATTGGAAGCCCATGACAGTCCCACCCAGGAACATAATTTGCATTGAAACCACGCATTTGAAATGAACGCACAATAACATCCTTTAAAACTTTGTTTAAAGCATGCCCAATATGAATATTACCATTTGCATAAGGTGGGCCATCATGGATAACATAAAGTGGACGATCTTTTGCTTGTTGACGCAAACGGGTATAAAGGCCTATCTTTTCCCACCGAGCCATTAATTCCTGCTCTTTTTGCGGCAGCCCTGCACGCATAGGAAAATTTGTTTTTGGTAAATAAAGAGTCTTTGAGTAATCTATTGTTTCATTTTTCACAGTCATTGTGAAATGTTCCTGTCCACTTTTATGATTTTATTTTTGCATAATTCCCCTAAACCCTGCAACCATGGTTGTTTAATTTATGCGGAAGGCCGAATCAATAATTCGTATGAAGCAACGATTAAGAAGAAAATATCATCACGCGTCAGGGCTTTATCACAAAACTAGCAAAAAAATAAACCCCAAAATAAATTTATCAAAAAATAAAGGCCCTGCCAAAAACAGAGCCTTTAAAAAACTTAAATCTTACAACAAATTAGAATTTGTATGCTACACCAACGCGGAAATCATTGGTCTTAAAATCAACTTCAATGTTGTCATTGACAAATGACTTTTTACCAAAGTCTGAGTAACGGTACTCTGCACGTAACATAACGCTTTCAGTCATTGCAAAGTCAACACCGGCACCAAGAGTGTATCCAACAAATGTTTTTGAATTTGACCAGTCTTCAAGAGGTTTTTCTACTACGCTTCCTCCTTCTCTTTGTGCAACTGAAGCTTTAATCTGCGAATAAGCAATACCACCAGCAACATAAGGCATAATACGATCAAAAGCAAAACCAAGACGAACCCGTGTAGCACCAGACCATTTACTGTTAAAAGTCACATTTCTAGTTACATCAGAAGGAACTGGTGGAGTGTTTGGCTTATCACCTTCACCACCAGTACCACCTTCACCACCAGTACCACCATCTTCACCATCTGCCCGCGCTACCAATCTTTTTTTATCATCAGTGCCGTCCTGAGCCAAAGTATACGTTTTTGATGCTTTAGCTTTTTCTCCAGACCAAACGATGTCTGTGTCAACACCCAAAACAAAGCCATTGTCGAAATCAACGTTAGAACCTGCGTAAAGGCCCCCTACAAAACCTGAAAACTTAGGAAACGCTTTATTGTTTTCAAGAAGCTCATTTGGTGCTTTTTCATAAGTTCCTTTCGAGTTGCTCTTACTTGAAAAGCCACCGATTTGTCCACCAAGGTAAAAACCTGTCCAAGAAAAAGCTGGGGCAACAACAACTTGTGGCAATACTGTTGTTGGTCTTTCCTGAATTGGCATATCTGCTGCTTGAGCTGCAGAAGCTGAAACTAAAGCGAAAATAGACGCTGTTACTACACATTTCATATTCATAATTTACTCCATAGCTAATGTGTGAATATGGAGCTTATATAAACTACTTTCGCTAAATATCTGTAGTAAAAAAGACACACCTCCCAATTAAACGTTGAGAGTCCCATTAAAAATAGAATTCTTCATCAATTAATCTTAACAAAAGATTACAATTTATATGCCACACCTACACGCAAGTCATGAGTGCTATAACTAACGTTTACCGGAACCTCCATAAATTTCTTTTTACCAAAATCTGAATAACGATATTCTCCACGAAGAATAACATTATCACTTATTGCAAAATTAACCCCCGCACCAAGAGTGTAACCAATTAGCGTCTTTTTTTCTGCCATTAAATTTAAAGGATTAGCTGAATTGACTAAAAACCAAGGAATAATTTGAAGATTCGTATAAGCAATGCCACCGGCAATATAAGGCATAATGTGACCAGTAGCAAAACCAATACGAATCCGTGTAGCACCAGCCCATTTTTCTTTACGAGTGGTATTATAAGTTACCTCATTACCCACTTTAATCGAACCAGATTTTTTGTGCCCAAAACGACTAACGAGCGCATTATGTACAAGGGCTGATTGATCACTAACAGTCATCCGCTTACCAAATTGTACATTCTTTTGATTAGACAAAACAATGTCTGTATCAACACTTAAGATAAGGCCATTGTCGAGCCTAAGGTTGGAACCTATATAAAAACCCCCAATAAAACCTGCAAGATTATACTTATCACTAGAAACTGTTTGAGATTTTTTACTAACAGTACTTTTACCAGAAATAATACGAGGATTTACAGAAAGTCTGCCCACCCCCCCACCAATTTGCCCCCCCAAATACAAACCTTCCCAAGAAAAAGTAGAAGGAAAAAAAACTGGTATTGGCTCTTGAATAACCATATAACCTGACGCACGCACAATAGAAATTGAAGCCACAGTAAGAGCACATATAATAATAAGGCATCTTATCATAGATTGATCTCCACAATATGATTCAAAGTGTATTTTACAATATTTTGTTTCAATTATCTATAGAAAAATAATTTTCTGCTCTTTATTAACAAGAAGACATGTATCATAGAAATAAATATAATACGTTATCTATTTGTTTACATTAACAAAATAGAATCAGAAATTTGCCAATAGCAGCTTAATCTAAAAAGATAGTATAATAACAAATTCAGTATCCTATTAAATACATAACAAATTTTACATATTGGAAATACTCTACGAAATTGTACTGTTATGTACATCCTTATATTATCTAATAAATTTCTTTTCCCAACATTCCATTAACCTGTACACTACAATACTGAACTTCCCCGTTAAATAGGCAAAGGTAATAAATACCAGCTTTTAAATAGTACATTATTAAAAAAGATAACTCTTGTTAACGCCCCAATAACTGAAATTTATAAGTTAAAATAGTCAATAACTGCAAAATAAACCGTAATTAAATTTCTGTTCAAGTGTTTATCAAAACCAAATCTAACTTTATACAAATAACAATTGTTAAGAATCACCACCATTATCATCCAGTAGAAACGCAAATAAATAGCGCGCCTCGCACAACATCATTAATAGCCAGAAATAAACCGATCATCTATCTCTACTGATTGACTAAATTAAACTAATACCCGAAAGTCTCGTATAATTAATATATACACAATACAAGCCAACATATAAAAAACACAAACACACTTATCCCCCTTTCATGATTCTTTTAAATGTCACAAAAGCCGCTGAATTATTGATTAAAAACTAAGTGGGTGTATTCTAGACCACCGTGGTCGCCGTGGTTTTTTATTTGATTTCAAACTTGGTCTGCCTTTATTGTTTTGAGTTAAAGAAGCTGCATATTTCTTTCCATAATTCGTTGTCCACTTGTTTTGATCAGTACAAGAAATATTTAAAATAGTATTATTTATAGAATCGCTATTCCACTCATCGAAATGCAAATCTGTAGAAACAAAAGTGGTAGCAACATTCAGCGCCAATCCTTTCACAACCATAAGATTAGCTCCCTGAACTGAAGAATTTGAACCCAAAATGAAAAGTACTATAATTCCGAAATGTTTTATTTTCATAGCTTGATCTCCATATAAAATATCCAAAACGTATTTTATATATAATCACATTATTTCAAATATCCATAGAATGATGAGAAAAAAGTGAAAGCCCCAATCAAAAATAAAGTCTTTTAACGACGTAATCACCCCTGTAATGAGGATTGTGCATACGATAACAAAATAAAAAGCATTGACTTTGTAAATTTTTTTCTTGCAATTCAAATATTAATCTTTTGTACGAGACGATAATTTTGTCAGTTACTGGATATTCACCACTAGCACCAAAGAAAATATAACCAAGCAACGTCCTTATACCTATTCATTACCCATAATAGGATTTATGGTGCCTTTGCTGCATCTCAAATAAAACAATACTTTGAAACAAGCGTATAACTACGTCCTCGCAATATTAGGGCCAATGCGTGATTAGAAATAAATAAAGCTGCACACAAACGTTACGAATACACTTCTCTAGAAAAAGTACCACTATAGCCATAGTACTCAAAATAACTTTCGGAAATATTTATATCTAACCTTCAACAGATATTAATAGCCCCCACTTCCTATCTACTGTTATACCCTATAAACTTGTTTTGTATCTTTTGATCTTATGAAACTAACGGAAGAAACTATAATAAAAAAGGTACATATTTATCGATATAATATTCAAATCAAATAAATTGATTATAAAAAATCGCTCTATAAAATTTTTTATCAGCAATACATGCAAAAATAAGTAAACAAAAAATGCCCATGAAATACAGGCATTTTATTTTATTACATTAACAAAACTTCTTTTCTTAGATTAAAAATAAATTTTTAAACTCAGCTATGTGCAAAAATATCAATCTCTGGCCATCCTAAAAGATCGAGCTTTGCTCTCACCGGTAAAAATTGAAAACATGCCTTTGCAACATTTTCTCGCTCTTCGCGCTTTAAACGTGTTTCAAACACACTTTTCAAACGATGTAGATACAAAACATCAGATGCCGCGTATTCAATTTGTGCACGCGATAAAGTTTCTGTTGCCCAATCTGAGGATTGTTGTTGTTTAGAAATATTAATGTTTAACAGCTCGCTACAAATCTCCTTCAAACCATGCCGATCAGTATAAGTACGCGTAAGTTTTGATGCAATCTTTGTACAAAAGATGACATCCGGCATAACTCCAAAAGTATGCGCTAAAATAGCAAGATCAAAACGCCCAAAATGAAATATTTTGGTAATTGCCTTATCTTCAAGCAACTTAACCAAATTAGGAGCACTATTTTGCCCTTTAGCAATCTGTATAATATCAGCCGTACCATCCCCAGCAGAAAGCTGAACAACACACAAGCGATCACGATACGGTTGTAATCCTAAAGTCTCAGTATCAACCGCAATAGCATCAACGTGATAGTTGTCTAAATTTGGCAAATCACCTTGATGAACACGAATTTCTGTCATTTATCCTCCTATTTGCGAAAATTTCAAGAATACGCGCCCAAGACCGCTGTCCTTTATGAAACGACTTTAAATTATATTTTTCATTAGGTGAATGAGCCCCATCATCAGCTAATGCAAATCCAACCAAAATGCTTTCCATACCAAGAATTGATCGAAAGCTTTCAACAATTGGAATTGAACCACCCATAGCAATTAATAAAGCAGACTTCTCCCATTCTTGAGTTAAAGCATCCTTTGCTGCTTCAACAAAAGGTGAATCAGGAGATAACTGAATAGCTGGAGCAGCACTATGATCTTTAAATGTAACTGTACAATCTGCCGGAATAAGGCTGCGTACATAATCACGAAAAGCTTGACGTATTTTTTCAGGATCTTGTTTATGAACCAAACGAAAAGAAACTTTTGCACTGGCTTGAGAAGGAATAACCGTTTTAAACCCTTCTCCTGCATAGCCCCCACTAATACCGTTTATTTCCGCTGTAGGACGAGCCCATATTTGTTCTAAAATACTACGCCCCTTTTCGCCGGCAGGAACAGAAAGACCAAAAGGACGTAGCATTGCTTGTACACTACTATTAAGTTCATTCCATGATTGTAAAACTTGTGGAGGCGTTTCTTCTACACCATCATAAAATCCAGGAATTGTCACCCTATTATTTTCATCATGAAGCCCAGCCAAAATTTTAGCTAAAATACGAAGAGGATTGGCTGCAACCCCTCCAAAACCACCAGAATGCAAATCACGATTAGCTCCAGTGACAATGACTTCTTCCCCTAACATTCCTCGAAGACCAATACAAACTGAGGGAGTATTTGCATCCCACATTGGTGTGTCGCAAACTAACGTACAATGAGCCTTAAGCTCATCAGCATTTGCTTTTAAAAAAGGAATAAGTGAAGGAGAGCCACTTTCTTCCTCACCCTCAAATAAAACAGTTACCTTAACAGGAAGTTGACCTGTTTCTTTTTTAAATGCACGACATGCTTCAACAAAAGTCATAAGCTGGCCTTTATCATCTGAAGCACCACGAGCACAAATAACCTTTTCTCCATTCTGCTCTTTTAAATAAGGGTCAAATGGATCATTGTTCCATAAATTTAAGGGATCAACTGGTTGAACATCATAATGCCCATAAAACAGGACATGTAAACAGTCATCTGAAGGTCCTGGGTGATGTCCAACAACCATCGGATGGCCAGGTGTATCACGCCGTGAAGCTTCAAAACCTATAGTTTTTAAATCTTCCACCAACCAATCAGCTGCTTGACGGCACGCATCCTTATAAGCTGAATCTGTAGAAATTGAATGAAAACGTAAAAGAGAAAAAAGACGTTCAACGCTCTTATCTACATTTTCATCAAGATGTGTAAGCACTTTATCAAGCATAAAAATCTCTCCATTCTAATGAAAGCTACTCATAACTTTAAGCTTGTTGTAAGATTTTGCAAGATGTTTATTCATTTTTGACACTTTGGGCAGTAAAAACTTGAACGTCCAGCTTGCGAAATGCGTACAATAGGCACTCCACATTGTAAACATTCCTTTCCTTCCCGTCCATAAACTGAAAAATTGTATTGAAAATAACCAAGTGAGCCATCTGTATGCACATAATCACGTAAAGAAGACCCTCCAGCAATTATCGCTTCAGAAATCACATCACATATATTTTGTGCTAAACGATTTGCAAATTTGTATGCACTCGTACTCTTTAGTGCCAATGTAAACGCACTACGCTGCGGAGATAAACGGCTACGCCAAAGCGCTTCACAAACATAAATATTACCAAGTCCTGCGATAATAGACTGATCAAGCAAAGCCGTTTTAAGAGATGTTTTTTTATTGATAAAAGCCTTTTGTAAATAAGAACCAGAAAGCGTATCCCCCATAGGCTCAACCCCTAATTTCTTTAAAAGCGGGTGTTCATCAAGCTTTATTGTGTCGGCTAAAAGCATAAAACCAAAACGACGAGTATCATTATAAATGATACGGTAAACGTTACCATCTTTTACCCTAACGTCCATTATAAAATGATCATGCGCAACTAACTTGCCCATAGAAGCATGCTCTTTTCTTAAAAGCTCATTTTCTATGCGCCACGTTCCTGACATTCCCATATGACTCAAAATTGTTTCATTTTGCGAAAGATGAAACAATAAATATTTTGCACGCCGATTAAGTTGTACAATCTTTTTGCCCACAAGTTGTTTAGAAAACTCTTCTGGAAAAGGAAATCGCAAATTTTTACGATTAAGCGTCACAGATATAATCTTTGCACCAGTCAAAACCGGTTCAAGCCCACGACGAACTGTTTCTACCTCCGGAAGTTCAGGCATTCATCTTCCTAATATATGACGCATCTTTAAATAAAATACTCTTAAAATTCACCATATTAATTCAATTCCTCTTAACAAAATACTAGGAACTGCCATACCAATTTGAGTAAAACTATCTATGTTGCTTACCCCTTCCCGATTATTCAATCAATAAGAAGCATATTCTTATAGTCAACACGCATTGCAATTTCTTTCACTATAAACAATGCTCTACTTAAAAAACATTTGAGAAAACATTGCTCTAAAGAACGTAACATGCAGTATTTTCATCAATAAGATATTATAAAAAGCAAACCTCTCTTAAAAATAAACAAAACGCGTGAAACAAAAGCAATCTCGTCCAATCAACTAATCTTCTTATTATTTTGAATAATTTTTTGACTTATTAAAGCATGTGCGTCAACAATAACAATATATCTCTCTTCAAAGCGTACTTAACATTACTAATCAATACTCTTTTGATAGAAAAACAGTCTTATTGAATGTATAAAATTTCTAGCCTTATAAAATATGAGGAGAATTTTACACTTCTTCAGCCAAAATATGAACGATTATAACGCTATTTTGCGTGATAGAAACTTTCTTCGTTCCTTTTAACCCATCTTCTAAATGAGCAGTTAAATCAATACCTAGACTCTGTAAAACGCAAAGCAGTAAAACGCTATCAAACCATAATTGAAACAGTTAGAATAAAACCTTGTCTTTCTTGTAGCTTAAGCCCTACTCCTACCGTAACTTGTGCAATATGAGATAAAACATTCCACACAAAATTACCGGGCTTTGTGTTGTTTTTCTAACATTGCAACAACTGTATTTAACTTATCCAATGACAGCGTGGTATACGCTATAACTGGTATAGTTTCTTGTATCTTAGCAATACGATTAGGTGCAGGTGTAGGAATAGGGATTGTGTTAGGTTGTGTAACAACAAAAGATATAGGATTCGCTTGCGCAACTTCTATTGAAGTAGATGCTATTTGTATCTCTTCTGCCTTTGTTCCTCTGTTTTTTAAGCCCATATCTATGAAATTTGATACATCACCTCGATCTTGGGCAAAAGCAAAAGCAACATCATAAAGACGATCATTAACAGGAACCTGAAGCGATCCATCTCGTGCCCGCTTCTCATAAAAAGCGTTGCCTCCGGCAACACGAACATAGTGCATATTCTTATAGGGAAAAGATAACCCTGCAGTATGAAAAAACATAGCGTTTTTACTTTTCTTATCACGTTCACCGCGTAAAACAGCATCTGCAGCCTCTTTAACACGAGCAACAGATGCTCGCTCCGTCATAGGGCGCGTTAACACACCAGGGGCAAATTGTTTAGGCTGACCAACGACTCCACAAATCGTCTTCGGATAAGCACTTGAATTGACACGATTCATAACGACAGTTCCAACCGCAATCATTCCTTCACGACTCGAACGATTTGATTCAAAATACATCGCACGCATAAGACACTGACGTTCCGTCAATGAAGGTACCGCCACTTTAGTTACCTGACTATTAGGTACCTTTTTACCTTTTAAATGATTTGATGTGCAACCCACAGTAACTAGCGGTATTATAGAAAGGACAATACGTATAATCCATCGATTTTTTTTTATTTTATACAGTAGATTCATATATTTTCAAAACATTCAAAATTTAAATATGCAAGTTAAATAACACCATACCGTTAATTATTTACTTGTCAGTAAACACTTAACACATAATAGGCACTAAAAAACATTTACACGAAAAAACAATAAGAAAATCTTAATTTAAAGCACGTCTCATTCTTTTAATTATGCAAATCAATCAAACTTTCCATTTTTTACCATTCAACGTACCTACTCGATCTGCATATTTAAAGCTAGATCATCCATAAAACATCATATTTTTCAAACACAATTCAAAACTTTAATCTGCTTTCTTATCGCCTACTCCAACTGTATAGGTAAGATCATCACGGGGACGATCAAAAGACATATGCTGACCCGTCATAATATAATGTAATGTTTCAGCAATATTGGTGACATGATCACCAATTCGTTCAATACTCTTTACACAAAAAAGCAAATGCGTACAAACTGCAACATTATGTATATCCTCCGTCATATAATTTAAAAGCTCACGAAAAAGAGAAGTATACAAAGCATCAATTTCATTATCACGCTCGCGTACCACATCAATACGATCTAACAAGCGTTTGGTATAAGCGTCCAGCACTTCCTTTAACTGATTGAGTGCTAAAATTGTAATCGTTTCAAGCTTACAATAAAAAATCTCAGGTTGGCGTATTTCTGAAATAGCAGCTGCACGTTTAGCAATGTTTTTTGCCATATCCCCAATTCGCTCAAGATCAGAAGAAATGCGAATAGCACCAACAATTTCACGCAAATCAACAGCCACCGGTTGGCGTTTACAAATAATAGTAATCGCTTTTTCATCAATGTCGCGCTCTGCTTCATCCAAAAATAAATCATCAGCAATAACTGTAGTAGCAAGTTGAAAATCATTATGAACAATAGATGCTATAGAGCGCTCAATCATTCTTTCTGCGTAACCACCCATTTCCACAATCTTTTCTGCCAAATACTTTAACTCTGCATCATAAGAACGGACAGTATGGCTCGTAGACATATTTTATACTCCTAAATTGACTTATCCAAAACGCCCCGTAATATAATCTTGCGTACGTTGTTCCTTTGGTGAAGTAAATATCACTTCAGTTTCATCAACTTCCACCAAATGCCCCAAATGAAACATAGCCGTGTATTGAGAAACACGTGCAGCTTGCTGCATTGAATGTGTTACAATAACGATTGTGTAATCTTGTCGTAACGAATCGATCAGTTCTTCAATACGTGCAGTCGCAATCGGATCAAGAGCCGAACATGGTTCATCCATCAAGATAACTTCAGGATTCACAGCAATAGCACGTGCAATACACAAACGTTGTTGCTGCCCTCCCGACAAACTTGTTCCCGGTCCATGAAGACGATCTTTAACTTCGTCGAATAATCCTGCTTGCATCAAACTTTTTTCAACTATATCATGCAATTCAGTACGTGATTTTACTAAACCGTGAATACGTGGCCCATAAGCAACATTATCAAAAATAGATTTTGGAAAAGGATTAGGCTTTTGGAAAACCATCCCCACACGTGCTCGTAATTCTACAACATCAATCCGCGAATCATAAATGTCTTCCTCATCTAAGGTAATTAAACCTGTTACTTTAGCACCTTCAATCGTATCATTCATACGATTAAAACAACGTAAAAAAGTTGACTTTCCGCAACCTGAAGGACCAATTAACGCTGTAACTTGATGCTCAGGGATATCAAGAGTAATGCCATGGAGTGCTTCCTTATCTCCATAAAAAACCTTAACATCTTGACCACGCATTTTGACCTTCATTGTAAACCTAACCTTATCTTGGATGCGCATACTTTACTGAAGTTATAAACGTCGTTCAAATCGTCGACGCAAAAGAACAGCTGAAATATTCATGACAGCAAGAAAAACCATCAATACAATAATAGCACCCGACGTTTTTTCAACAAAAGCACGTTCTGCTTCACCCGCCCACATAAAAATTTGCACAGGCAAAGCAGTTGCTGGATCCATTGGTGTAGTGGGAATATCTGCAACAAAAGCAACCATTCCAATCAAAAGTAAAGGAGCAGTCTCACCCAGCGCTTGCGCTAAACCAATAATCGTGCCAGTCAAAATACCGGGCACTGCTAAAGGAACAACATGATGAAAAACCATTTGCGTCTTTGATGCACCTAACCCTAAAGCTGCTGTACGAATAGACAGCGGAACAGCTCGCAAAGCAGAGCGTGTGGCTATAATAATTGTTGGTAATGTCATAAGAGTTAAAACAAGCCCACCAACAAAAGACGCAGAACGTGGCATTCCTAAAAAATTAATAAAAACAGAAAGCCCTAAAAGACCAAAAATAATAGAAGGAATAGCAGCAAGGTTATTAATATTAATCTCTATAAAATCTGTAAACGTATTTTTGCATGCATATTCTTCAAGATAAAGGGCCGTTGCTACCCCTATAGGCAACGCAACAGCTAAAACAATAAACATCATATAAAAAGAGCCAATTATTGCAACGCCTAACCCTGAAGTTTCCGGACGACTTGAAGCACCAAATGTAAAAAAACCATGATTGAACGCTTTATAAAGCGTATTGTCATCAGTTAAGCGTCTAATCCATTCTACCTGTCGATCAGAAATTTTGCGCTTTTCCTCTGCTACTTGCAAATTAATCTGTCCTTTACAAACTAAATCAACATCTGCTGCTGCTAAAATTTTAATTTTTTGCGTTGTACCAATCAAGTTTGGATTTTTTACTACCATATCACGTAACTGCACGCGAACATTACTCGAAAACATACGATTAATATCACGCATAGATGCCCGATCATTGTAATCTACTTCAAGTTTTGTAGCCAAAGCATTACGTACAAGAAGTGGATAATTTGCGGTTATTAATACCTTTGGATTGGTTTCACGTTGACCACTCGGATCAATCACTTTTTCATCCAAATAAATTGATAATGTCATTTCACTATGAAAAAAAGCTGTATAACCTTGACTGACAATAGACCATAAAAGAATAACTAAAAAAAATAAACTAATAAAAATAGCAACAAGGCCGCAAGCACGAAAACAGCGTTCAGACCAATAGCGACGCCTCAGACCAATATTACGACGATACGAGACAAAATCTCTATTCATTCATATTGCTCCCGATATTTACGCACTATATAAAGAGCAAAAATATTCATCAAAAGAGTCAAAATAAAAAGTGTCATGCCTAAAGCAAAAGCTACAAGAGTTTGTGGTGAGTTAAACTCAAAGTCACCTGTTAATTGATTAACAATTTTAACTGTCATCGTAGTCATTGCCTCAAATGGATTAAGAGTCAAATTGGTTGCGACGCCTGCTGCCAACACAACAATCATTGTTTCCCCTATTGCCCGAGATGCTGTTAATACAAGTGCTCCCACAATCCCAGGAAGTGCAGCTGGTACAATGACTTTTTTAATGGTCTCAGATTGTGTTGCTCCCAAACCGTAAGAACCTTCGCGCAAAGAACGAGGAACAGCAGTAATAATATCATCTGACAAGGATGAAACAAAAGGAATCAACATAATTCCCATCACTAAACCAGCCGTCAAAACGCTATGAGCCATAATAAAACCGGCTCCACCAGAAAGAGAAATAGAAAGATCGCGCAAAAAAGGCCCAACAACCATTAAAGCAAAAAAACCATAAACAATAGTGGGAATACCAGCAAGAACCTCCAATAATGGTTTTACAATTGATCGCAATCGGCTCGAAGCATATTCGGCCATATAAAGAGCAGCAAACAACCCAATAGGAACAGCAAAAAGCATTGCCACAAACGCAATATAAAGTGTGCCAGCCAATAGTGGTATAAAACCAAATTGCCCTATCTCACCCCCCGAACCACTGCCTGAAAAACGAGGATCCCAAACTGTTCCCCCAAAAAAGTTTAAAAATGGCACGGATTGAAAAAAACTCAGCGTCTGGAATAACATAGATATTACAATGCCAATCGTTGTTACAACTGTAATCGCAGATGCACAAACTAGCCCAATAATAATGAAACGCTCAACCTTATTGCGTGCACGCTGTTGTGGAGAAACATGTATAATCCCAAAAACAAAACCACAAAGCGTAATTATAAAACATAAACTATAACCAATAAATTGCAGTTTTTTAGAAGAAAAATACCACGATTGTGTTATCTTAAACACATAATCTGGTACCTCCATAGGCAAAACAAATCCTTTTTTCGACAATTGCTCCTGTACATTCGCGTAAGAAATTGTCATCAAATCCCCCTCAAAATGATGAATAATTTTAACCAAATCACGAATTATTTCTAAAATAAGGTCATAATTTTCTATTTCTATCGCACGCACTACAGATATCTTAACTGCCTGCGAAGCATTATATTCCAAATAAACTGTACTCCCAACATTCCAAAAAACTAAAAAAATAAAAGCTGGGACAACAGTCATTAACAACGTCCACCAACCATAATAATAAGCACGAGAGTGCATCTTGAATCCCATAAATTCAAGAAAACGAGCTCGCATATAAGAAATGCAAAAGCCAATACAACCAAAAACCAATAGCAGAAAAATAACAAAAGAAACGAGCATATTGTCTTTCAATTTTTACAAAAAAGCAGCACTGAAGAATCCTATATCATCATTTTAGAAAATTATTTTAAAGTCATCACTGTACCAGCATAAAAAGAAGCACGCTGTACTTGCCGTTCTTCTTCAGAAGCAGCAACCAAACCATAATCGGTTAATGGGCCATCTGGACCAATCATTTGATCGGAAAGAAAAAAATCAACATATTCCCATAAGCCTGGAACAATACCGAAATGTGCTTTTTTAACATAGAAGAAAAGTGGACGCGAAAGTGAATATTCGCCACTAGAAACTGTTTCACTATTTGGAGCAACACCATTAACGTATGCAACCTTAAGTTTGTCAGCATTATTTTCATAAAACGACAAACTCAAAACACCAATACCTGTTTTATTAGACATAAGATGAGCAAATGTTTCAGAATAATCGCCATCAATATCAATGGCCCTCCCATCCTTACGTACAGCAATACAAGCAGCATTAATCTCCTTCTCATTCATTCCCAAAGCTTCCATTGCCTCAACTGCTCCACTAGCCTTACAGCCTGCGACTAATAATTTTTCCTCAAAAACTTCACGTGTTCCATGTTTTTCACCAGGAATATAAACTGTAATTTCCCAATCAGGAAGAGCACTATTGATTGTATTCCACTTCGTAACTTTATTTAACTGTAATCTCCCATCAATCACAACTTGAGCAGCTAGTGCCCTATATACATCTACGGAGTGTAATTCCCAGTCAGGTCCATTGATATTTGTTGCAAAAACAATGCCATCATACCCAATGCGCATTTCCTCAACATCCTTTACACCAGCATCAAAACAAGATTGCAATTCACTTGATTTCATTGGCCGCGAAGTATTAACGATATCAATCGTCTTATTTCCAATACCACGGCAAAACTCTTTAATACCAGCACCTGAACCACCAGATTCGATAACAGGAATTTTAAAATTAGGGTAAATTTCTCCAAATACTTCAGAAACGATCTTTTCATAAGGTAAAACTGTCGATGAACCCGCAATTTTAATTTGATCACGAGCATTGCCAATATCAATCAGCAACGCAGTAACAAACATCAGCCCCACTCCAACTGATAACAATTTATTCATCCATACACTCCCTAAAGTTTGAATTCTAGTTTACATTTGCAGACTCACAAAATAATTGAGTAATCTGCTTAGATAAATTAATTTGAACGCTTACGTTCAATAATATCCCAAAAAAGAGAGGCGATATCCGCACCGCCAAAGCGTTTAATTTCCCGAATTCCAGTGGGAGATGTAACATTGATTTCTGTTATATAGTCCCCAATTATATCAATTCCCACAAGAAGAAAACCTCGTTTTTGCAAAGTAGAACCAATGCGCGCACAAATCTCATAATCACGTTCAGTTAAATCAATACTTTCTGCTCGACCTCCAACATGCATATTGGAACGAACATCCATTTCTGCTGGAATCCGATTAATCGCCCCCACAGGTGTACCATCAAGCAAAATAACCCGCTTATCCCCTTTTCGAACAACATCCAAATAACGCTGAACAATAAAAGGTTCACGATAACTGTGTTCAAACATTTCCACAAGTGATGTTAGATTGCGATCATCTTGTTTCAAATGAAAAACACCCGCACCCCCACTGCCATAGAGTGGTTTAATAATAATGTCACCAACCTTATTCCTAAATGCTTTTATCTCTTCAATATCTTTTGTAATTAATGTTTCTGGCATCAAATCAGAAAATTCAGTAACAAAAATCTTCTCTGGACTATTACGTACCCATGTTGGATCATTTACAACAAGCGTTTTAGGATGAATGCGCTCTAATAAATAAGTTGTGGTGATATAATGCATATCAAAAGGTGGATCTTGACGTAAAAGAACTACATCCATATCCATCAACGGCGTGTACACAAATTCTCCCAGTCTATAATGACTCTCCTCTTCATCACGTACAATCAATGGCTCTAATCGTGCAATCACGCAATCCCCACGCATAGACAAACAATCCGGAGTATAATGAAAAAGAGAATGTCCACGTTCTTGCGCTGCTAAAGCAAGTGCAAATGTAGTATCTCCTTGAATCTGAAGCGTTGAAATATGATCCATCTGAATAGCAATTTTCATAAATAAAACCTCCTATCACTAAAAACAGACTGGTTAATGAGCCATAAATTTATTAAATCAATAAAAAACTATGACAAGAGAAAATCTATGACACAAGAAGGTGACAAAAAATTAAGCAAAGAAGAAATTGAGCGTTATGCACGTCATATTGTTTTACCCGAAATTGGCGGTGCGGGACAGCAAAAGCTTAAAATGGCCCGTGTTCTTGTTATAGGTGCAGGCGGTCTTGGTTCTCCTGTTCTTACTTATCTTGCTGCAGCAGGTGTTGGAACACTTGGAATTGTTGATAATGATATTGTTTCACTTTCTAATTTACAACGCCAAGTTATTCATAACACAAATACAATTAATCAATACAAAACTGTTAGTGCTGAAGCCACTATAAAAGCTATAAACCCTCATGTTATAGTTGAAAAACATAGCCTACGTTTAGATGAAAGTAATGTGGATAAACTTCTCAACGCTTATCATGTTATTATCGATGGGAGCGATAATTTTGCAACACGTTATCTACTTTCTGACCACGCTGCTCAATGTGCTAAACCTTTAATAAGTGGCGCTATAAACCGATTTAATGGCTCACTGACAGTATTAATGCCTTATAAAAATAATAATCCCCACTATCGCGATTTGTTTCCTAATCCACCTGCAACTGACGTCATACCTACATGTTCTGAAGTAGGAATTATTAGTGCTTTGCCTGGAGTTATCGGTACATTACAAGCAATGGAAGCTATCAAACTAATCACAAATATCGGTGAACCTTTAGTTGGAAAAATCCTTCTCTATAATGGATTGTCAGCGCAATTTGATGTGATTGTTTATAAACGACCAGATTCTAATGCGAATGCTGCGGCCATTAAGGTTTGCGTATAAGAATCTTGGGGACACGAAAAAATACGATCAGCTGAATCATATTCAACTACTTTTCCTTTATGCATTACGAGTACTTCATGAGCAAGCGCTTTAACAACTTTCAAATCATGACTAATGAATAAATAACCTAAATGATATTTTTGTTGTAAACGGCGCAAAAGATCAACAATCTGTGCTTGCGTACTCATATCAAGAGCAGATGTTGGTTCATCAAGCATAATAAAACGAGGCCTAAGAATAATTGCGCGTGCGAAAGAAATCCGCTGTCTTTGTCCACCGGAAAATTCATGAGGGTAACAATGACGCACAGCAGGATCAAGATCAACCTCATGTAAAGCTTCAAGCACACGATCATTGCGTTCAGAATCAGAAAGATACGGTTCGTGAATTGATAATCCTTCAGTGATAATCTCACTCACAGACATACGTGGTGAAAGCGAACCAAAAGGATCTTGAAAAACAATTTGAATATGGTGGCGCAAAGAACGCATCTGATTGAAAGTAAAATTGCTAATATCAACATCATCAAAGTAAATCTGACCTTTAGAAGAAATCATTCGTGTTAGTGCAAGGCCCAATGTTGTTTTTCCTGAACCTGATTCACCAACTACACCAAGTGTTTGACCGGCACGAACTGTAATATCAACATCTTGAACAGCTTTTACATAACCAACTGTTCGCCGTAATAAACCTTTTTTAATTGGAAACCAAACACGTATTTTCTGACCTTGCATCAAAACAGGCGCATTATCATTAGCCAGTAGAGGATAACCTTGAAACTCTGCCGCTAATAATTTCTTTGTATAGGAATGTTGGGGATTGTTAAAAATTTCGTTCGTGTTACCACTTTCAACAATTTTTCCCTCTTTCATAACGTAAACACGCTCTGCAACGCGACGCACAATAGCCAAATCATGGGTAATTAAAAGCATTGACATATTGCAGCTTTTTTTAAGCTGTACTAACAGTGTGAGAATTTGTGCTTGAACTGTCACATCAAGTGCAGTTGTTGGTTCATCGGCAATCAATAATTGTGGGTTATTTGCAAGTGCCATTGCAATCATCACGCGTTGCCGTTGACCACCCGATAATTGATGTGGGAAGGAGCCTAAACGTTTTTCTGGCTCAGAGATTCCCATTTGAGTCAGCAAATCAACAATACGTGTGCGTAATAATTCACCAGATATATTTGAATGTATTCTAAGAACTTCACCTATTTGGTGCTCCACAGTGTGCAAAGGATTAAGAGAGATCATTGGTTCCTGAAAAATCATAGCAATATCTTTGCCACGAACTTTACGCAAATCTTCTTCTTTTTGCTTCATTAGATCTTGATTATTAAAAAGAATTTCGCCTGATTGATAAAGTGTTTTCACAAAAGGTAAAAGTTGCAAAATAGAAAGTGCTGTTACCGATTTCCCAGAACCAGACTCCCCTACCAAAGCAACTATCTCTCCCTTTCCGATATCAAAAGAAATTTGGTCAACAACGTATTTCTTCTCTTCCGCTTGGCAAAATGCAACAGACAAATTACGTACCGAAAGCATCTTTGTCATTGTAGTGTCTTTCGTGGATCAAAAGCGTCTCGTACTGCCTCACCAATAAATGCCAAAAGAGACAACAAAGCAGCAATAACAACAAAACCTGTAATGCCAATCCAAGGAGCGTTTAAATTGGAAGTAGCCTGCCGCATTACTTCACCTAAAGAAGGATAACCAGGCGGAAGACCAAACCCTAAATAGTCAAGTGATGTTAGTAAAGAAATACCTGATGTTAATAAAAATGGCATATAAGTTAAGGAAGCAACCATAGCATTTGGCAGCAAATGACGCATTATAATAATGCGATTAGGTACCCCTAAAGCGCGTGCAGCAGTAATATAAGTAAAATTGCGCGCACGTAAAAATTCTGCACGCACCACACCAACCAATGCTACCCACTGGAAAAGAAGCATAACCCCTAATAACACCCAAAAACCCTGTGCCAAAACAGCAGCCATAATAATAATTAAATAAAGCGATGGTATGGAAGACCATATTTCAATCAAACGTTGAAAAATCAAATCAACCCAACCACCGAAATATCCCTGAACTGCACCTGCTATAATACCAATAATAGTCGAAATAACTGTCAAAAGAATGCTAAAAATTATCGATAATCGAAAACCATATAAAACCCGTGCAAAAACATCACGTGTCAGATCATCTGTCCCAAGCCAATTCCATCGACTTATCGTACATTCAAGATCAGCGCTTCCTTGTGTATAATTGATACAACGCTCTTCTTTGCTTTGAAGCCAAAAAGGAGGTGATAATGCTACAGTTTTATTACCCACTACTGTATTATAGGAATAACGAACTAGCGGCCACACCGCCCAACCATGTTTTGCAATTTCACTTTGAATTAAAGAATCTCGAAAGTCTGCTATAGCTAAATTCCCACCAAACTTTTCATCGGAATAATCAAAAAAAATAGGAAAAAGTAACTCTCCTTTATAAGAAGCAACAATAGGACGATCATTTGCAATAAATTCGGCCGAAAAAGAACAAAAACATAAAAATAAAAAGAGCCACAATGACCACCAACCACGACGATTTTGTTTAAAATTACGCCAACGACGCACATTCAATGGAGAAAAAAAAGATCGTTGTTCCAATTCTGAATCACACAAATGATTATATTTTATCTTTTTTATCATAAATCTTTTTTACCAAAATCAATACGTGGATCAACGAACATATAAACGATATCAGAAATGAGACTCACAACAAGACCAATTAGCGAAAAAATATAAAGACAGGCAAATACAACAGCGTAATCACGATTGACAATAGACGTATAACTTAAAAGCCCCATGCCATTTAATGAATATAGCATTTCAATCAATAAAGATCCGCTAAAAAATGACCCCATAAAAGCTACAGGAAAACTAGCAATTACAATCAATATCGCATTGCGAAAAATATGACCATAAAGAATCGAGTGTTCACTTAAACCCTTCGCACGAGCTGTAATGACGTATTGCTGGCGAATTTCTTCCAGAAAACAATTTTTCGTCAACAAGGTTGTTGTAGCAAAAGAAGAAATGACCATCGCTGTCAATGGCAAAATCAAATGGTACAGATAATCTAATATCTTGCCTCCAAAGGATAATTTATCAAAATTATCAGAAGTCAAATGACCTAATGGAAACCAGTCAAAAAAAGACCCTCCAGCAAAAAAAACCATTAAAAAAATTCCAAAGAGAAAATTAGGAATTGCATAGCCAATAACAATAATAGCGCTTGTCCATACATCAAAAGCAGACCCTTCTTTAAGAGCTTTACGGATTCCTAATGGTATGGAAATAGCATAAGAAATTAGCAAATTCCAAAAACCAAAAGAAAGAGAAACAGGTAGAGCATCCTTAATCAACTCAATAACTGAACGCCCTTGTATATAAGACTCCCCAAAATCAAAACGCACATAATTACCAAGCATCGTCAAGTAACGTTCCAAAGGTGGCTTATCAAAACCAAATTGCCGTTCAAGTTTGGCTATAAATTCTGGATCCAACCCTTGTGCTCCACGGTATTTAGAACTCCCATGAGAAGATAAGCCAGCATGCGCATCGTTAAAAACACTATCAGAAGAAAGACCAAGATCACTACTACCACCAGCCACCCGTCCTACAGCATCACCACCCATTCCTTGTAATTGAGCAATAATATTTTCAATAGGTCCACCAGGCGTAAATTGTACAATGACAAATGTCACCGTTAAAATACCAATCAGTGTCGGTATAATTAACAAGAGACGCCACAAAATATAGGCCACCATTTTTTTACCTTTTGATCAAGTCACATCACATCAATTTAAACAATACATTGATCACAACTCTTCTGATAAATTGATAAAATCCAAATCACAAATAAAACTAACTACACATGCTTGTAAAGTTGAAACTTCTGGCACAAACTAATTTTGTTTAGCATCTTCATTGTCTCGTGGTAAAGCAACGGGGTGATCAGATAGACTGCGTAAATAGAGTAAAAGATCAGCACGATCTTGATCATTTTTAATCCCACGAAACGACATAGTTGTCCCTGGAAATATTTTACGAGGTGATTGAAGATAGCGATCTAAAGTGGAAAAATCCCATTTTTCATTAGAATTTTCACGTAATACTCTTGAATAAGTAAAACCTTTTGCACTCGCAAAGGGGCGATTTACTATTTCCCAAAGTGTTGGACCAAGAACACGATTAGAATTATCACGCCCAGAAGTGTGACACAGAGCACATTGACGAAAAATTTTACGTCCATTTTCAATATTACCTTGTTGAAGACGCTCATTTAACGATAGATAATTGTGAGATAGATCCTGCTTTTCTTTAAAATCATTATCTGCAGTATAAGAATGTTGAACCGATGCAAAATAATTATAAATTGCATCATTAAAAATAAAAATCCCCCCTGTAATAATTAGTAAAAACAGAGAAGAACAAATAAAATAAGCAAATCTAGATCGTTTCATTAAAATTCAAACGTTCATATTTTCATTATTTTCAGTTTAAGATTTTTCTTTATAATATGCCATTATAAATATATCAAATATACAACATTTGGAACTCTAGTGATGACTTTTGAACCACTCATTCTTATTCCCGCTCGGATGGGTTCATCTCGTCTTCCAGGAAAACCTCTTGCTGAAATCGCTGGAAAACCTATGATTATTCATGTAGCTGAACAGGCGAAAAAAGCTGCATTAGGACGTATCATTGTTGCAACGGATCACAATGCCATCGCTCAAACTGTTACAGCTTATGGACACGAATGCATCATAACACATACCGACCATCAATCAGGATCTGATCGCATCTATGAAGCTTTAAACATCATTGATCCTGAGCGGAAATACAATATCATTGTGAATGTACAAGCTGATTTACCAACAATAACCGCTCAGGAAATTATTAGTGCCTTACAGCCTTTAGAAAATGACTTAACTGATATTGCAACCTTAGGCGCTAAACTTGTTGAAGAAGATGAAAAAACAAATCCCAATGTAGTCAAAATTATTGGCACACCGATTTCCCAAAATCGTCTGCGTGCTCTTTATTTCACCCGTGCAACTGCACCTTATGGAAACGGTCCTCTTTATCATCATATTGGATTATATGCTTACCGACGTGAAGCGCTTGAACAATTTGTAACTCTTGCACCATCCACACTCGAACAACGTGAAAAGCTTGAACAATTACGTGCATTAGAAAATAATATGCGTATCGATGTAGAAATAATTGATACAATTCCCTTAAGTGTCGACACGCCATATGATCTTGATAAAGTGCGCAAAATTTTAGTTTGAAGAAATTAACTCTTTGCAAACCATATTAATACTCTTGTGTAATACTGTAAAATTATCACCAACAATAGCTACAGGTTTATCATTTTCACACATTGCCGCATATAAGATATTATTCTAAAAACGCTCAACCTTTAAGTATAAACTTCTTTTTATGGAAGCAGTGTAGTTTTTAAACATATCACAAGTAAAAGGAACATTAATATAGACTACACTATAAAAATTACGCTTGAGCTTTAATAAGAGCTCAAAATATGTTAGACTCACTTAGTTATTTGGGGAAGTGTTTTTTCAAAACCGGATTTGAAAAACAGCTGCAACTAGTTTGAACAATTTTGCACCTCTATAATACCCAATGCAATTCGAATATTGCATAAATTTTACACATTGGACAACCAAACTTTTTCAGAAATAAAATCAATTTTTACATTAATTAACGGCATTTACTTTTATGATCTAACCACCCCGTGAATTATAAGCCATATTGCAAACAAACAGAAAAATAATAGAAAGCTTTGATCAGAAATTGCCTATATGCAAAGTCAACATTTTATCTACTTCAAACAAAAACATAAGCTTTTTCCGTTATAAAAGTCAATTTCTTGCATATTCAGCAATCCGCAGTACAAAAAAAATTATTTAAAAACCGTAAATCACAAAGTGTTAAAGAAAAACTCGAAAATTTTTTATGTTAAAAATAAATTAAATTTAAAAGGAAGCTTTTTAATTATTCTTTCTATGTTTTTTGTTTCAAAGCTTGATTTTCTGTTTTAAATCGACAATATAAAATTGGGAGGTTGGTGATGGACGAACTACTCGCCAACCGGGTCAGGTCTGGAAAGAAGCAGCCCTAACGAGCTTTGGTACGGGTCATCGTGCCGACCTCCTACTTTTTTAATGGAATCACTCCTTTGCTATTTTACAAACCTTCATGACAGAATAAGTGCTTTGCATCTAAAAAACAAAGAAATCTTTGGTGTTTTAAATAAATGGTCCTATTTTCTTAAAATAAATTGATTGAGAAAAAATCCTTTTATAGTAGAGTATATTTTTAATCTGTGTTTTCATATCATTGTAATATATTACAAGAGCTTTAAAAATTGGAATCATTGATGGAAAATCTGCCTGCAGCAACAACTTATCGTGTTCTCGCTCGCAAATATCGGCCTCAAAATTTCTCAGACCTCATTGGTCAAGAAGCAATGGTGCGCACTCTTACTAATGCTTTTGAAACAGGACGCATTGCACAAGCGTGGATGTTAACAGGAATTCGCGGAGTAGGAAAAACCACCACAGCGCGCATTTTAGCGCGCGCTCTCAACTACAAAACAAAAGATATTGACCAACCCACTATCGTCCTTAACACACTTGGTGAACACTGTACACAAATTATTGAAGGCCGCCATATTGATGTTATAGAAATGGATGCTGCTTCGCACACTGGCATTGACGATATTCGTGAAATTATTGAACAAATACGTTATCGCCCTGTTTCTGCACGCTATAAAATTTACATTATTGATGAAATTCATATGCTTTCAACTCAAGCATTTAATGGCCTATTAAAAACACTTGAAGAACCACCACCACATGTAAAATTTATTTTTGCAACAACAGAAATTCGCAAAGTTCCTATTACAATCCTTTCACGTTGCCAGCGTTTTGACTTACGGCGTATTGAATCAACAGTTTTAATAGAGCACTTGCGTAAAATTGCTCAGTATGAAAAAATTGAAGTAGAGGATCAAGCTTTATCTCTAATCGTTCGTGCTGCAGAAGGATCTGCACGTGATGCTTTGTCTATTTTTGACCAAGCTATTGCTTATAGCAATAGTAAAGTTAGTACTATTTCAGTACGCACAATGTTAGGACTAGTTGATCAAGCACGTATTATTGATCTCTTCGAATTTGTTATGAAAGGAAATATTGTCAACGCATTGAGCGAATTACGTAGCCAATATGACGCAGGTGCTGACCCTTTTATGATATTAACAGAATTGTCTGACTTCAACCATTTGGTCACACGGTTGCGTTTGACGCCGGAGATAGCTGGAGATCTTTTCCTAACAGAAGAGGAACGTTTACGAGGTTTAGACTTTTCACAAAAACTTTCTATTCCCGTTCTTTCTCGAAACTGGCAAATTCTGTTCAAAGGCTTACAGGAAGTCAATAAAGCTGCACACCCTATTCAAGCTGCTGAAATGGTATTAATTCGTCTTACCTACACTGCTGACCTGCCAACTCTTGATGAAGCCTTGAAAAAACTTACACAAGAAAAGATATCTCTCACAACGAGCGAAAATAATCCGCATCAAGAAACCAGCAATATAAACCATACCGTAAAAACCGATGGCGAACAGACTCATTCTTTTTCGCAAATTTCAAACTTACAGCAAAACCAACATAATTTAAAAACAGCCTTAGCCAATCAATCCAACCTTTCTGTTCAATCAATAGAATCATTAAGGATTCAACTTTCTGAAGGCACAGATTCTTTTGAAATAAAAGAAAGTCTTGATAATATTCAAACTACCGAATTTTCTAACAATGTTGTCCATTTACCATACGCTTCTTCTCCACCAGAAACGGAAACGACAGAACAAAAATCTCTAAATATAAATTCCCTACATGATATCGTTAATTTAGCTGAACAACACCGCGAAATACATTTCAAATTGCTTATCAAGGAATTTGTTCACCCTGTTTCTTTTGAACCAGGACATATAACATTAAGACTTGCTGAAAATGCTCCTCGTTCATTAGCTCGTGATATCAAAAAAATGTTATATCAATGGACTAAAAAGCATTGGACGATAACCTTTGTTACTGAAGGGGGGCGACCAACTTTACAAGAAGAAAGTGTAGCAGCCCAGAGGGCTCTTTTTTCTGATGTAGAAACAGATCCCGATATTGCGACAATTCTCAATCATTTCCCAGGAGCAAAAATCGTCGATATTCGTCTAAATAAACAAGAAAATGACCTTGATTTAACTCCTCATATCTTCGAAAATGAAAATAATGATTATACAAATGATGAATAAGGAAACCAATTGCTATGCGTGATATGATGAGCATGATGAAAAAAGCCAAAGAAATGCAAGAAAAAATGCAGCAAATACAAGATGATTTGGCTAATTTGCAGATAACAGGTACAGCCGGCGGCGGGCTCGTCAGCATCACTTTAAATGGTAAAAATACTATATCAGCAATCAAAATTGATCCCTCATTAATTAATCCTGAAGAAATTGAAATACTTGAAGATCTCATTATGGCAGCCCATAATGAAGCCAAAGCAAAAATTGAAATGGCTATAACAGAAAAAACACAAAGTATAACAGCAGGTTTACCGATTCCACCAGATTTTAAGCTCCCGTTTTAATAAAGTGGCTTTAATTTAATCTTTTGGAATAATGGTATGTCTCAACATATTGCAGGCCCTGAAATTGAGCGCCTCATTCAGCTTTTAGCACGAATACCGGGTCTTGGACCGCGTTCAGCACGCCGTGCTGCCCTTCATCTTATCAAGAAAAAAGAAATACTGTTAGAGCCATTAGGAGCTGCAATACAAGAGGCTGTAAACAAAGTAAGCATTTGTTCTGTTTGTGGCAATGTAGATACAGCTGATCCTTGTTTGATTTGTACAGATTCTCGCCGTGATAATACAACAATTATTGTTGTCGAAGATATTTCTGACCTCTGGGCTCTTGAACGAGCTGGAATTTTACCAGCGCGTTATCATGTATTAGGTGGACGACTATCCCCTCTGGATGGAATTGGCCCAGATGAGCTCAATATCACTTCTTTAATAAACCGTGTTATCAATGGCTCAATCACAGAAGTTATTCTAGCTGTGAATGCTACTGTTGAAGGGCAAACAACTGCACATTATATCACCGATCAACTTTCTAATTTTTCAGTTAAAATTACCCGACTCGCCCATGGAGTACCGGTAGGTGGTGAACTAGATTATCTCGATGATGGAACCTTAGCTGCAGCTTTACGAGCAAGAACCAATCTTTAAGATATAATCTCTTTTCCATTATCTGGTCATTTTTGTTGTTGTATTTTAAAAAAATATCAAAATGCTAAATAAAAAATTATCTCCTCTTATCAATTTTGGTCCCGGTATTTTAATATGCATATTTATATCGATTTTAGCATATGGTTTAGAAATTATAGAAAAACAGCTTTTTACAGAAACGTGGTTTGAAAGTCTTGTTTTGGCGATTTTATTAGGGGCCATCACTCGTAGTTGTTTTATTCTTCCAGAATATCTGCAAAGAGGTATAACCTTTTGCTCAAAAACACTTCTTGAAATTGCTATTGTACTTCTAGGTGCAAACATTAGCATTCATACTGTTTTTTCAGTCGGTTGGAATTTACTTGCTAGCATTATATTTATCATATTCATAACTATTCTTATCAGTTTTGTTATTGGACGACTTTTGAAACTTTCTTCACATTTAGCAATGCTCATTGCATGTGGTAACGCTATTTGCGGCAACTCAGCTATTGTAGCAACTGCATCTACTATCAAAGCTAAAAATACAGATGTAGCTGCATCTATTGCTTTTACAGCTCTCTTAGGGGTTATTATTGTTTTTACTTTGCCCTTTTTGCAGCCACTCCTAAATTTATCATTTAATCAATATGGCGTCCTTGCGGGTATGACTGTCTATGCCGTACCACAGGTTTTTGCAGCAACAGCACCTATATCTTCTGTGAGTGCTCAAATTGCAATAATTGTAAAATTGATACGGGTTTTAATGCTAGGTCCTCTTATTTTTATTTTGTCAATCATCTATCGCCAACCAGAACAAACACACCTACGCCTACATACTTTCATTCCATGGTTCATCATTGGTTTCATTATAATGATGCTTACACGCTCGGCTGCATTGATCCCTACAATGGCTCTCAACCCTATTAATTTTATTGCTAAAATATCCACTATCATTTCAATGGCAGCAGTAGGATTGGATGTTGATATCCGTTCATTAAAAAAAGCAGGGTGGAGTGTCATTTCTACTTCAACCTGTTCTATACTCATCCTCGGTATTCTTAGCTTTCTTATGATAAGATTCATTAATCTTAATCATATAACATTTTAACAATTGACCAGTGTTTACAAATACCGCATATTTCAAGCTAATAATTGCCTTCTTATAAATACTGTGGCATAAAATCTAAATAACCTTGAACTTTCTATATCGTCCATTCTTTTCTGACACTATACATGGCCTTTATGGCTCTCTTTCAGTTATTTCTTTATAATTGTAATGTTTTTAGTAATACCTTTGTGTGCACTTTTTCCGTGCTATATCAAACAACATATTAAACACTAATCTGGTCTGATAAAATATTCTAAAAGATAATATTTATTAGTATTGCTATTGTCTTCAAATGTTGCAAAATATACAAAATAAAAATACTTTAAAAGCTACACTTAATTCTTTATCTGTTGCTATATCCAATTAAAATGCGTTCATGTTCATCCTTGCCATAGACACTGCTTCAATTTATTGCGCCGTTGCACTTACTTGTCATCAAGCTGTTATTGCGCGTGTCAGCGAACGTATTTCCAAAGGTCATGCTGAAAAACTTATTGGACAGATTGCACAAATAATTGACCGAACCGGCATCACACTTGATCAAATTGATCGGATTGCCATTAATATCGGACCCGGATCGTTTACAGGTGTACGTGCAGGTGTCTCTACTGCAAGAGCTTTAGCATTAGCACTAGAAATACCGGCCATTGGAGTGAGTGCACTTGAAGCATTAGCAAAACAAGCACACAACAAAAATGCTACATCAAAAATCACTGTTGTTATTGAAGCTGGTAGAGGAATATTCTATTATCAAAGTTTTAACAAAGACCTTACAGCTTTATGTGCGCCTGGCTTACAAACACTTGAAAACATCATCTCAGCTTTACCACAACAAATAGTATTAACTGGCCCAGCTGCCGATATTATTGCTGCACACATCAAAAACAATAAAATAAACACCGTAACCATATCAGATCTCATCCCATGTGAAGCAGCTAATGTTGTAACCTATGCTCACCTAGCTGAAAACAGACAGTCACAAGCTGCACCTTGCCCACTTTATTTACGCGATGCCAATGCAAAACAAAACGCCAGTTTTGTCTTACCACGAAAAAAATAATGGCTGAACTTTTATCAACAAAAAAGCATTTTGAAATTACATCACTACAAACTGATGATAGTGCTCTTCTTCACCAAATTCACCAAAATTGTTTTATTCCAGCTTGGGAAGAACAAACATTTGATACTTTTTTAAAAGATCATTCTATTTTCGGTTACAAAATTTGTCTTATTAATCAACCGGATCAAATTTTAGGATTTTGTCTATGCCGTCTTATTCTTGATGAAGCAGAAATTATTACAATTGCTGTCCAACCTCATTACCGAAAACAAGGAATTGGTTGTCTGCTTATTGATAGTATACTTTGTTATCTTCAACATGCACGTGCCACAAAGGTATTTTTAGAAGTTGAAGAAACCAATCTTTCTGCCTTGGCTCTTTATCAGCATTTTGAATTCAAAAAGATTGCCAAACGTCTTGCTTACTACCAATCACCAAATGGCCGCAAAAATGCAATCATCATGCAAAAAACTTTTAAGCAAACAGATTGAGATTTGTGCAAAAAGCGTTTAGAAATGCATCATGAAACAGTCGCATCTTAAGAATACACTTCCTATCTCCCCTCAAAAGGTTTTTATCAAAACCTATGGATGTCAAATGAATACTTATGACAGCCAACGAATGAACGATAGTCTTTGTACCGAAGGTTATGTGACTACACAAACACCAAATGATGCCGACCTTATTCTTGTTAACACCTGCCATATTCGTGAAAAAGCAGCAGAAAAACTTTATTCTGATCTTGGTCGCCTGCGGATGATACGTCAAAAACGTACACCTGACAAACCTTTAATAATTGGTGTGACTGGCTGTGTTGCACAAGCCGAAGGAGATGAAATCTTGCGTCGTGCGCCAACAGTAGATCTTGTCGTTGGACCGCAAATGTATCATCGCTTGCCAGAGTTATTAAAACAAGTCAAACAAGGAAAAAAAATTGTTGAAACGAACTACGCTGTCGAAGATAAATTTACTCATTTACCACCTCATAATAAACATGCTGTGCAAAAACGAGGCGTTAGCGCATTTCTAACAATACAGGAAGGGTGTGACAAATTTTGCACCTTTTGTGTTGTTCCTTATACACGGGGTGCTGAAACATCACGACCTGTTGAGCAGATTACTTATGAAGCCATCCAACTTATCGAAGCTGGAGTCAAAGAAATTACGCTTCTGGGACAAAATGTAAATGGCTGGCACGGACAAAGTGCTAACGGCAAAACTTGGCGCCTTGGTGACCTTCTCTATCATCTTGCCAAACTTGGTGGTTTAAAGCGTCTGCGTTATACAACAAGCCATCCACGTGATATGGATGACAGCCTTATTGCTGCACATCGAGATCTTGATATGCTTATGCCTTATCTGCACCTTCCCGTCCAATCTGGTTCAGATCGTATCTTAAAAGCAATGAATCGTCAGCACAAAAGTATTCATTATCTCCGGCTCATTGAAAAAATTCGTACCGCACGGCCGGATATTGCTTTTTCAGGCGATTTTATTGTAGGATTTCCAGGTGAAACTGATGAAGACTTTGAAGAAACCATTAAACTTATTAAACAAGTGGGTTACAGTTCAGCTTATTCTTTTAAATATTCACCGCGTCCTGGAACACCTGGCGCAGCAATGAAAAACCATGTCGATGAAACTGTAAAAAATTCTCGTCTTCAACGTTTACAAGCGCTCCTTCTTGACCAGCAACATGCATTCTTACGTTCCAAAATTGGTCAAACAACCAATATCCTCATCGAAAAATCTGGTCGCCATTTTGGGCAAATGATAGGTCGCTCTCCCTGGCTTTTACCTGTTGTCGTAGATGCACAAGTCTCTACAGGCACTATTATGGAGATTCATATTAAAAATGCGAGTTCAAACAGTTTCGTCGGAGAAAAAATGAATATATGAAAATATTTCTAAAGTTTTGTTTAAAGTATTAACTTAAAAAACTCTTTCACTTTTAAAGAAAAAAATTATATTTTAAATATACCATACTTAAATAACACAGGAGAATAGGTTGAAGGTATCAACCGAAAAGCCAAAACACACTAAAAAGGCAATAAATGCCTCTTCCAAAAACATTAATAGCTTTGAAAAAAATAATTTATCAGAAATTGATCATATTGTTTTAACTTTTGAAAATAACAACTATGCAAAAATGGTTTTTGGAAAATTCGATGAAAATCTTTCTTATATTGAACAAAAACTCGGACTTAATATTTATGCGCGCGGTAACAAAGTTTCAATCTGTGGAAGTGCTGCTGCCATAAAACATGCGCAATACGTATTAAGCCAGCTCTATAAACTAGCAAAAACACGTCAAGAGCTTACTTTATCAGATACAGAAAGTGCGATCGCTATGGCAAATTTGCCAAATGAAAAGCAAAAATCTTCAAAAACAATTCAATCTGTAACAAAGCATATACCAATACAATTGAGTACTCATAAAAAAACAATCTATACTCGTACCCCAACGCAAGAGGCTTATCTGCGAGCAATGGAGCATTCTGAACTTGTCTTTGGTGTAGGTCCAGCAGGAACTGGCAAAACATATCTTGCTGTTGTTCACGCTGTAACACTCCTAGAACGCGGTATTATTGAACGAATTATCCTCTCACGTCCTGCTGTTGAGACTGGAGAACGTCTTGGTTTTCTTCCTGGTGACCTCAAAGAAAAGGTCGATCCCTATTTACGCCCGCTTTATGATGCCTTTTATGATATGATGTCTGCTGAAAAGATAGAGCGCATTTTAGCTTCTGGAGTCATAGAAATTGCTCCTCTGGCTTTCATGCGTGGACGGACATTTGTCCATTCAGCTGTAATCCTTGATGAAGCACAAAATACTACACCCATGCAAATGAAAATGTTTCTCACACGTCTTGGAGAAGGAACACGCGTTGTTGTGACGGGTGATTTAAGTCAAATTGATCTTCCCACAGGACAAAAGTCAGGTTTAACAGAAGCAATCCGTATTCTCTCAGATATAGAAAATGTTGCGATCATTCGTTTTGACGAAAAAGATGTTGTACGCCATCCTCTTGTTGCTGCTATTGTTCGTGCTTATGATCGCGATTCTAGTGAACAAGCAAAAAAGTACCATTCTAATAATCTTGAAAAAAATGAATTAAATCCATCATGATTACTATTGATATCACCATTGAAGACGCTGAATGGGGTAATGAGGACGTACTTTATAATATCACCACAAAAGCATTAACCACCACAATGCATCATTTGTCATTAAACAAAGTAACAAGTGAACTCAGCTTGCTTTTTACAAATGACGATCATATAGCGCAAATCAATGCGCAATGGCGCTCTCAAAACAAACCCACCAATGTTTTATCCTTTCCTGCTTTTCCTCTTAAAGTTGGACAAAGTCCTAAACTTATGTTCGGTGATATCATCATTGCGAGAGAAACTATTACGCGAGAAGCAAAAGAAGAAGGGAAATCATTTCAAGACCACCTAACGCATATGATTGTTCATGGCCTTCTTCATCTTCTTGGTTATAACCATGAAACAAATGATGAGGCTAATCAAATGGAAAAACTAGAAAGAGAAATCCTTCAAAAGCTTTCCATAAAAAATCCCTATACTGAGTTGCTTTAAAATGGTAAAAATTAAACTTTAGAAACCGATATTACATAATAACACTTAAAGCATCTTATGCATTATATTATAAAAAGAAGGCTTAGAAAATTTTAGAACCATGGTGGATAAAATTAATACACATAATAATAATCAAATATCTTCTCATACTGAAGGAGCCTCCTCTCAACGAACAAATCATATAGAAAAAAATTCATTTCTGAGCCATTTGTTTTCATTCTTACGTGGACGTAATTACACATCACTTCGTGATGATTTAACTGATGCCCTTGCTGCCCACAATGAAGATGATGCAACGCTCTTCTCACCTGAAGAGCGTATTATGCTGCACAACATCTTACGCTTGCGTGAAACACGCATTGATGATGTAATGATCCCACGTTCTGAAATCGAGGCATTAGAAATAAATACTCCTCTTGGGGAAGCTCTCGAATATTTCGAAAAAATTGGCTATTCTCGTATGCCTGTTTATGCTGAAACCTTAGATGATCCAAGAGGTATAATCCATATTCGAGATATCCTTAGTCATATAACTCGATTTATTACTAATTCAGCTTCCACCAAAAATGGACAGAAGTCTGTTCCACTTCAGTTAAGCCATACAGAGGAGTTACATATCCCAATTGGTAAACTAGATCTTATTCGAACAGTTCTATTTGTTCCCAGCTCCATGCTTGCTAGTAAATTATTAACACGTATGCAAGCCACACGAACACAAATGGCTTTAGTTATTGACGAATATGGTGGCACAGACGGTTTAGTTTCTATGGAAGATATTGTTGAGCTCATCGTTGGTGATATTGAAGATGAACACGACAATATTAATAATGTTATTGTGCGTGAACCCGATAATAAATGGCTTGTTGATGCAAGAACTGAACTAGAAGACGTAGAAAAAGCTCTCGGTCCTGACTTCATTGTAGGAGAATACGGTGATGAAGTCGATACCATTGGTGGTTTGATCGTTTCCATTCTTGATCGCATTCCTTCAAAAGGTGAAATCATTGAAGCTATACCTGGTTACAGATTCCGTATTTTAGAAGCTGATAAACGCCGAATTAAGCGATTACGTATCATTCGTATCTCAGAAAATGAGCACTTGAATGAAGAGGCTACTTCAAAAGGATGATGGTTCAGTGCTTTTTATCACAGCTTTCCTACATTCTATCACTGGTTGGAAACAACAAGTATGTGTTTTTTTATGTGGTGCACTCACATCCTTTGCCCTCCCACCTTTTTATCTGACACCTGTCAGTTTTTTAACTTTTCCTATCTTCGTTATCTTACTTGATGCAATCAACGTTACTCAAAATCTCAAAAAACGCCTTTTGATAAGTGCACTAACCTGCGGAAATTTTGGCTTTGGTTATTTTGTTTGTAGCCTTTGGTGGACAAGCAATGCTTTATTGATAGATCCGATCTCTTATGCTTGGGGAATACCATTTGTTATTTTTGGCCTTCCCGCTTATCTTGCCCTTTATTGGGTTTTTGCTGGTTTTATTGTTGGTTGGTTATGGACAAAAGGAATAACACGTTTCTTTGTCCTTGCTTTTGCACTGGGACTAGCAGAATGGTTGCGCGCTATCTTGTTTACAGGATTTCCATGGAATGCTCTTGGTTATACAGCTATGCCAACCCCAATGCTCATGCAATCAGATATAATTGTAGGGCTTTACGGAATGAATATTCTTGCTGTTTTAGCCTATAGTTTACCTACAGTTATATTCACGAATGAAAAAAAGAAACCTGCACTTGTTCTTTGTTTTCTGCTTATATTAGCTCATAGCGTCTTTGGATTTTATCGACTAAATACAGCACCTAATATTGCTGATTATCAAAAAAGTAGCTATTGGGTACGTATTGTTCAACCTTCCATTCAACAAAACAAAAAATTGGACAATGCTACACCTGAAGATATATTCACAGCTCATTTAAACTTAAGTATAGTGTCAGAAACTGATCAAGCTTTAAAGCCTGACTTTATCGTATGGCCCGAAACATCTGTTCCTTACATTCTCACAGATACCTCTGATATCATAATGCGCATCGCCTCATTTCTTAAGCCACAACAATGGGCCATTATTGGTGCTGTGCGAGCCAGTACTGATTTTTCCAATGCCCAAACACAATATTTTAATACAATTGAAGTCATTGACGCCAAAGGCAATATTTTTAATGCTTCCGATAAACTTCATCTGGTCCCTTTTGGTGAATATTTCCCTTATCCAAATTTATTGAATAAAATTGGATTAAATACCATTGCTGATAAAATTGGTGGATATAGCTCTGCTTCTGTGCGCCAAACTGTTATGATGCCAAATGGATTTTCTTATCTTCCACTCATTTGCTATGAAGCCATATTTCCGCATGAAATGACTTTTAAAGGTCCTCCACCTCAAGCAATTATTAATGTTACAAATGATGCATGGTTTGGCATAACGCCTGGCCCATACCAACATTTTCAGCAAGCACGATTGCGTGCAGTCGAACTGGGAATACCCCTTATACGAGCAGCAAACAATGGAATATCAGCCGTGATTGATCCTTATGGACGAATCGTTGATATTCTTGAACAAAATGTTATTGGCTTTCTTGATTCCCCGATTCCGTCACCAATTATTCCAATATGGAACAATGAATATAGAATATTCTCTACTTTTATCTTATTCATGCTTATGCTATTGTGCCGTATTAGTTTTGGCTTTACAAGACAACCTTAATGATTGAGTGCTTATATACAATATCATGTTATGCGTATCAGTAACGTTGGGGAAAAGTATTACATATTATCCTAATTTATGATAAACTAACCTTACGTGCATCTAATATTGATTTGGAAACAAAGCGCTGAAAATAAAGAGTTGCAGTATGACCAAAACTAGAAAAAAGCCCGATCCAATAGATGTTTATGTTGGCACTCGTATTCGTTTACGTCGTAATATGTTAGGTCTTACCCAAGAAAAATTAGGTGAGCAATTGGGTATTACTTTTCAGCAAATCCAAAAATATGAAAAAGGTACAAACCGTGTTGGTGCAAGTCGCCTTCAAGCAATCGCAGAAATTATGGATGTTCCTGTTTCTTATTTTTTTGATAAAGGTGTTACTCAACCCATAGAAGGTTTTGCTGAAAGCGAGAGTAACTTCATGGATTTTTGCTCTAGCAGTGAAGGAATCCAATTAATGCGCGCTTTTACTAATATACTTGATGCTAAAGTGCGTCGAAAAATTATTGATTTAGCAAAAGCTCTTTCTGAAGAAGATCAAACAAACAAGTTATAAGCATAAAAATTACATTTTTCCTTTAATATCGCCTCATAAATCAGCATTGACGACTTGCCATAGGATTGGCAAATAAAGCATTTTAAATAAATGATTAAGAAAATGCCGGTTTTCTTTTTTGAGGGAGTTTTCATGCCGCATCAAAATTATTTTTTCACTAGTGAATCAGTATCCGAAGGGCATCCTGACAAAATCTGTGATCGCATTTCAGATGAAATCGTTGATATGATTTATAAAGAAGCTCAAAACACTGAAACCGATCCATGGTCAATGCGAATCGCTTGTGAAACTTTAGTGAGCATAAATCGCGTGGTTATTGCTGGTGAGGTACGTGTTCCTGATACACTCTTAAAAAGAAATAAAAATGGAGAATTTATTTATGATAAAACTGGTTCTCCTATCATCAATCCTACCCATTTTCGTAAAGTTACGCGTAGAGCTATTCGTGCAATTGGCTATGAACAAGAAGGTTTTCATTGGAAAACTGTTAAAATTGATGTTCTTTTGCGTCAACAATCAGCTGATATTGCACAAGCGGTTGATAATGCAACTGACCGTCAAGGCCAAGAAGGAGCAGGTGATCAAGGTATTATGTTTGGATATGCTTGCCGTGAAACACCAGAGCTTATGCCCGCACCAATCTATTATGCGCATAAAATTTTAGAGCTCCTCGCCATAGCACGCCATAAAAAGGAGGGAGAAGCTGGAAAACTGGGGCCAGATGCTAAAAGCCAAATAACAATACGATATAAAAATGGAAAACCTATAGAGGTAACATCAATTGTTTTGTCAACACAGCATTTAGATGAAAATTGGGATTCAAATAAAGTACAAACAGTGGTTGAGCCTTATATTCGCCAAGCTTTATGTGATATTCCTATTTCCGATCAATGCAGTTGGTATATTAATCCAACAGGCAAATTTGTTATTGGTGGCCCTCAAAGTGATGCAGGACTCACAGGACGCAAAATCATTGTTGATACTTATGGCGGTGCAGCACCCCATGGTGGAGGAGCATTTTCAGGTAAAGATACGACAAAAGTTGATCGTTCTGCAGCATATGCTGCACGCTATTTAGCTAAGAATATTGTTGCAGCTGATTTAGCCGAACGGTGCACTATTCAACTTTCTTATGCAATTGGTGTTGCACAACCCTTGTCTATTTACCTTAACCTTCATGGAACAGGAAAAATAGACGAAAATACTATTGAAACCGTAATCCGTAAAATAATGGACCTTTCACCAACAGGCATCCGAAAACACCTTGGTCTTAATAAACCTATTTATGCAAAAACAGCTGCCTATGGCCATTTTGGGCGCAAACCAGAAGATGACGGTTCATTTTCGTGGGAAAAAACCGATCTGATTGCAACGCTTAAATCAATGATTAAAGTACCATGATTGCACATAAAACACGTATGAGCGAATCTTTTTTTGGTCGCCGACAAGGAAAACGGCTACGAAATAATCAACTTGAGTGTATAAAAACGCTTTTGCCTATCTTTAACATTGATTTAAATAAACCCGCACCTTTAGAGTTAACATCTTTATTTGCTAATCAAGTAAAGGAAATCCGACTTGAAATTGGTTTTGGTGGAGGCGAAAATTTAATTCATGAAATGGAACGTTTTCCACAAACTGGTTTTATCGGTGTAGAACCCTTTATCAATGGTATAGCAAAAATATTGACCCATATTGAAAAACACACACATTATCAAAATCATCTTCGCCTTTATGATAATGATGCCACACAACTTCTTGATTGGTTACCAACAGCATCACTTGATGGAATAGACCTTTTTTATCCTGATCCATGGCCTAAAAAAAAGCATTGGAAACGACGATTCATCAATGTAAAAAATCTCAACCGTTTTGCTCGAGTTCTTAAAGTAGGCAAAAAACTCCGTTTTGCCAGTGATATAGATACTTATGTCAATTGGACCCTATACCACTGCACACATCATAGCAATTTTGAATGGCAAGCAGAAAATCCTCAAGATTGGAAAACCCCTTATCCGTCATGGCAGAGCACTCGCTATGAAGCAAAAGCTCTGCGCGAAGGAAGAGTACCTACTTATCTTACTTTTATTAAGAAATAGATAATGAAGCACTTTACCATGGACGACTTGAAAAACTTTACATTTAAGAATATAATGAAATGGATTCTTAATCTTATGATGAGGAGTGGGTTTCTTAGACCCGCTCTTTTTTAATGTTGGTGGGTAAGAACAACTTGAATGATATAAACGAAACTAAAAGCGTGAATGACATTGATGAGCCGCGTCTGTTTGAAGAAGATGGCATAGAAGGGCGTGTGGCTGCTCTTATCTCACCATTGCTCAAACCTTTAAGTTATCGTTTAATTCGCGTAAAATTGTCTAGTTTAAACGGCTTAACTCTCCAGATTATGGCTGAACGCACTGACGGCACCATGACAATAAAAGATTGCGAAATGATTAGCTGCACTGTTTCGCCCTTTCTTGATGTGCAAAATGTTATTGAACGAAAATATCATTTGGAAATTTCATCTCCTGGTATTGATCGCCTATTAGTAAGAAAATCTGATTTTTTCAAGTGGCAAGGACATATTGCAAAAATTGAAACTGGCGTTGTTATTAATGGACGTCAGAAATTTCGTGGCACACTAACAAATATTACACAAAATAGCTTTACTTTAAATGTCGATAAAGCTTCTCACAAAGAAATAACGGATGTTTTGATACCCTTCGCTGATGTTACGAATGCACGTCTAGTGCTCACTGATGAACTTATTCGTGATGCACTAAAAAAAGATAAAGATTTACGTCAACAGCTAACCCCTGAAGATAATCTCAACACTTTAACCGCGAAAACAAACTGTCAAAATTAATATTAATTAAGATCATTCCGCTTGGATGGTATAAAAAAGGAGAAAATCTATGGCTATAAGCGCTAACAGACTTGAACTTCTGCAAATTGCAGATGCTGTTGCACGCGAAAAGTCAATTGACCGCGAAATTGTCATTTCTGCAATGGCCGACGCTATACAAAAAGCAGCGCGTTCACGTTATGGTCAAGAAACCAATATTCGTGCTGAGATTAATTCTAAAACAGGTGAAATCAAATTACAACGTTTACTTCAAGTTGTTGATATCGTTGAAGATTATACCACTGAAATTGCTTTGTCCGACGCACTAAAACATCAAGCCGATATAAAAATTGGTGATTTTTTTTGCGACCCTTTACCCCCTATGGATTTTGGGCGTATTGCAGCGCAATCTGCTAAACAGGTTATTGTACAAAAAGTACGTGATGCAGAACGTGACCAGCAATTTGAAGAGTTCAAGAATAAAGTTGGTGAAATAATTTCTGGTACAGTCAAACGTGTAGAATATGGCAATGTTATTGTCGATCTAGGACGCGGAGAAGCTATAATACGGCGTGATGAGCTAATTCCTCGTGAGTCCTTTCACTATGGAGATCGAATTCGTGCTTTTGTCAATGACGTACATCGTGAATCGCGGGGGCCACAAATTTTTCTTTCGCGCACACACCCTCAATTTATGGCAAAGCTTTTTACCATGGAAGTGCCAGAAATTTACGATGGTATTATAGAAATTAAATCCGTTGCACGTGATCCAGGTTCGCGTGCTAAAATTGCTGTTGTTTCACGTGATGGTTCAATTGATCCTGTTGGAGCATGCGTTGGAATGCGAGGAAGTCGGGTTCAAGCTGTTGTTGCGGAATTGCAAGGAGAAAAAATTGACATTATTCCTTGGTCACCTGATGCTGCAACATTTATTGTCAATGCACTACAGCCTGCTGAAGTTTCAAAAGTCGTTCTCGATGAAGATGCAGAACGTATTGAAGTCGTCGTCCCTGATGATCAACTCAGTCTTGCTATTGGGCGACGTGGACAAAATGTTCGTTTAGCTTCGCAATTAACAGGGTGGAGTATTGATATCTTAACAGAACAAGAAGAATCTGAAAATCGCCAAAAAGAATTTAATGAACGCAGTAAGCTTTTCATGGAATCTTTAGATGTTGACGAAATGGTCGGACAAGTTATGGCATCAGAAGGTTTTGCTTCAATTGAAGAAATTGCCTATGTTGATCTTGAAGAAATCGCTTCTATTGATGGTTTTGATAATGAAACTGCTTCAGAAATTCAAAGCCGTGCACGCGAATACTTAGAACGCAAAGAAAAAGAATTAGATGAAAAACGTAAAAAGCTTGGTGTTGCTGATGAACTACGAGCACTTCCTGGTATGACAAACGCGATGTTGGTTGCTATTGGTGAAGATGGTATTAAAACAATAGACGATTTTGCAGGTTATGCAGTTGACGACTTAATTGGCTGGAGAGAACGCAAAGGAAGTCAGGTTCAGAACTTCTCTGGTATCTTAACCCCATTTGATATTACACGTACTGATGCAGAGGCTATGATTTTAGCTGCACGTGTGCAAGCAGGTTGGATATGTCAGACTGATTTTGTCACAGAAAATTCTATAGAAAATAAAAAAATAGATAACGTAGATGGAGACACACTTTAAATGAATGAGCGGACCTGTATTGTGACAAAGAAAAGCGCTTCAACAGGAGCGTTAATCCGTTTTGTTGTTGGTCCAAACAATCAAATTGTCCCCGATCTTAAAGCTAATTTGCCTGGACGTGGTATTTGGATCTCTGCTCACTATAATACTATTGAAGAAGCAATTAAACGTAAAGCTTTTAGTAAAAATCTTAAAACAGATGTGGAGGTTGCTTCAAATCTCGCTAATATTGTGGATAAACTTCTCCTAAAAGCTGCCCTTGGGAGCCTTTCTATGGCGCGAAAAGCAGGTGCTGTTGTCACAGGTTTAACTAAAGTTGATTCTGCTATTCGCTCTGGTCAAGTTGCTCTCGTGTTTCATGCAAAAGAAGCTACAGAAGATGGCAAACGGAAAGTTTTACAAGCAATCTACGCAATACAACAGAAAACGAATCAGGATATAAAAGTTTTATCTTTATTTACAAGCGATGAAATGAGTGTGGCTTTTGGAGCTAATCTTGTGATACATGCAGCCTTATTGAATACAAAATCTACAGAGGGTTTTAGCAAAACGATAAATAAACTGATCGCCTATCGTGATGATGAACACAATAAGCCTTGTAAGATGACGGCAAAAGCCGTGAAGGAAATACAATGAGTGAAAATACTAATGACAAGATAACAGCCAAAAAGACGCTGACCCTCAAACGAACAGGGCTAGAAACTAGTATGGTCAAACAAAATTTTAGTCATGGCCGTACAAAAGCTGTAGTTGTTGAAACTAAACGACGTAAAATTACACGCCCTGATGAAAAAGCTGAGACACCATTGTCAATTACTAAACCGCATGTGGTTCAACCACGCTCCAAACCGCGGTTTGAAGACAAAGCAACTAGTAAACCTATAAACCAAAAATCTGCAGCTCAAAGTAATCTTTCATCAGCTGAAATAGAAGCAAGATTTCGTGCTTTAGAAGAAGCAAAAATCCAAGAACAGATAATGCATCAACAAGCTGAAGAAAAAGAAAGATTAGCTAAAGAGCGTGAAGAAAGCTTGCGTTTACAAGCTGCTCAAGAAAAAACGATACAGCAAAACAACCAACATACTGCAGTGCAAACTCAACTCCTTTCTTCTGCAACCTCTCCAATAGAACCAATAAAACCAACGAAAGTAGCTGTCCCGTTTAAAAATACAGCTTCAGTTGAAAAACGTATTGTAGATGATAATGAAGATGAAGAAAAACGTAACCGTCGTGCTAATCTTTCCAAATCAGAAATACGTGCGCCTAAAGCTGTGAAAGGTGCCGATGAGCGCCGTCGTGGAAAGCTAACTCTTAATAGTGCATTAGATGAAGAAGGTAGTGCGCGTGGTCGTTCAATGGCTGCAATGCGCCGTAGACAGGAAAAATTTAAACGCGCTCAAAACCAAGAGCCACGGGAAAAAATTGCTCGTGAAGTTATTCTTCCTGAAACTATTACCATCCAAGAACTTGCACAACGTATGGCTGAACGCTCTGTTGATGTTATTAAATTTCTGATGAAGCAGGGTCAAATGATGAAGCCGGGTGATGTTATTGATGTAGATACTGCCGAGCTTATCGCTATTGAATTTGGACACACAGTTAAATGTGTTGCAGAATCTGACGTAGAAGAAGGTATCTTTAATATAGCTGATGATCCTCAAAAAATGCGGCAACGTCCACCAGTCGTGACAATTATGGGCCATGTTGATCATGGTAAAACTTCTTTACTTGATGCTATTCGTAAAGCTAATGTTGCATCTAATGAAGCAGGTAGTATTACGCAACATATTGGTGCTTATCAAATTGAACAAAATGGTCAGAAGATTACCTTTATCGATACACCCGGACATTCTGCTTTCACAGCTATGCGTGCTCGAGGTGCTCAAATCACTGACATTGCTATTCTAGTAATAGCTGCAGATGATAGTATTATGCCGCAAACGATTGAATCAATCAATCACGCAAAAGCTGCTGGTGTACCTATTATTGTTGCCATTAACAAAATTGATAAACCAACTGCTGATACACAAAAAGTACGTACAGAACTTATGCAACATGAAGTTTTTGTGGAATCTATGGGGGGGGAAACTTTAGAAGTTGAGGTTTCTGCTAAAACTGGTCAAAATCTTGATAAACTTCTAGAAGCTATTCTTCTTCAAGCTGAAATTCTTGACCTAAAAGCAGATCCGGAACGAACTGCAGAAGGCATTGTTATTGAAGCAAAACTTGACCGAGGGCGTGGATCTATTGCAACTGTTCTTGTGCAAAAAGGTGCATTACATCTTTCCAATATTATCGTAGCGGGTAATGAATGGGGGCGTGTTCGTGCTCTGATTGATGATCATGGCAACCACATCAAAGAAGCGGGCCCTTCTACACCAGTTGAAATTTTAGGTATGCAAGGTACACCGCAAGCTGGTGACCGTTTTGCTGTTGTAGTAAATGAAGAAAAAGCGCGTGAAATTTCTGAATATCGTCAACGACTGGCGCGTGATAAAGCTGTAGCGCGGAAAGTCGGTTCTCGAAGTTCTCTTGAACAAATGATGACAAAACTGCAAACTACTGGTGTAAAGGAATTCCCACTTATTATTAAAGGAGATGTTCGGGGATCTATTGAAGCGATTGCATCAGTATTAGAAAAGCTAGGAAATGGTGAAGTACGTGCACATATTGTTCATTCTGGTGCTGGAGGAATTACTGAAAGTGATATTTCTCTTGCCGCAGCATCTAATTCTGCTGTTATTGGCTTTAATGTCCGGGCTAATAAACAAGTGCGTGATCTAGCTTCAATTCAAGGAATTGAAATTCGTTATTATAACATCATTTACGATCTCGTTGACGATGTCAAAGCAGCCATGTCAGGTTTGCTTTCACCAGAAAAACGTGAAACTTTTCTTGGTAATGCTGAAATTTTGGAAGTCTTTAATATTACAAAAATTGGAAAAGTTGCTGGCTGTCGAGTTACAGAAGGTAAAATAGAACGAGGAGCAAGTGTTCGTCTCATTCGAGATAATATTGTTATTCATGAAGGAAAACTTAAAACACTTAAACGTTTCAAAGATGAAGTCAATGAAGTGCAAGTTAGCCAAGAATGTGGGATAGCATTTGAAAATTATGAAGATACACGCATAGGCGATATCATTGAAATCTTCCGAGTCGAGCATATTAATCGCACGTTATAAATTACCTAGTAGCTTTCCTCTCTGTTAAATAAATCGAGTTATTGGGGTTACTAATAAATACTTCTTTTCTTTTTAATTTTTTAAAAAAGTAAAGAGAAGAGAAATTGTAATAAAGGTTATGAGTTCAATGAAAAACACAAGCTCATCACAACGGCAATTAAGAGTGGGAGAGCAAGTTCGCCATGTATTAGCTCATATACTACAACGAGATATTTTACTTGATGATGTTTTAAAAGGTGTTGTCATTTCTATTTCTGAAGTACGTATGTCAGCAGATCTGAAAATTGCTACTTGCTTTGTTTCTCCCCTCAGCACTATTCACGACATTTCTCATACTGTTATTATAGAAGTCTTGAATAAACATAGTCGTTTTATCCGTAAAGAAATTAGCCATCAATTACGACAAATGAAATACATCCCTGAATTGCGTTTTCGGTTTGATAGTAGTTTTGATAATTTTTCAAAAATTGATGCTCTACTCCATTCGCCTGAAGTAGCGCGCGATCTTCTTCATAATAACGAACCTGAAAATTAAAACATGGCACCACAACGTAAAAAAAAAGGTCGTTCTGTCTCTGGTTGGATAATTCTTGACAAACCAAAAGGGATGAGATCAACAGAAGCTGTTTCACAAATTAAATGGCTCTTTAATGCACAAAAAGCAGGGCATGCAGGCACGCTTGATCCACTTGCGTGTGGTATGTTACCGATTGCATTAGGCGAAGCAACCAAAACTATTCCCTACGTTATGGAAGGTATAAAAACCTATCATTTTCATGTAGCTTGGGGAGAAGAGCGCTCAACAGATGATCTTGAAGGTGAAGTAATTAAAACAGCGACTCAACGTCCAACACAAAAAGATATCCTTACCCTTTTACCCAAATATACAGGTGTTATTTTACAAACACCTCCACAATTTTCTGCAATTAAAATTGCCGGTAATCGTGCCTATGATCTGGCCCGCGCAGGTGAAATTGTTGAAATTCCATCCCGTAAAGTAAAAATTGAATCTCTCAAACTTACTGGAACCACAACCCAAGGACATTCCATTTTTGAAATAACATGTGGAAAAGGGACATATGTACGCTCCTTAGCACGCGATATGGGACGTGATCTTGGTTGTTATGGATATATTGCTGACTTACGCCGTATCGCAGTAGCTCCTTTTAATGAAAATGATCTCATTCCATGGGATAAATTAAAAGCAGCCGTAACGTATAACGACGAAAAAGATGAAAATTATGTATTTTCCAAGTGGAGCTTCTCTACACTTGATAAACTACTAACTGAAACAAAGGCTGCATTAGTTCATTTACCTCATTATACCATTAGCGAAAATCAAGCACAGTATTTAAGAATGGGCAACCCAGTGCTCTTACACAATCAAAATACATCCATTGATGAAAATGATGTTTGTATAATCCACAAAGACCAGCTTCTTGCTATAGGTATTATTGAAAAAAACCAATTCAAACCAAAACGTATTTTTACAAGTGGATGAATTTCTGCCTGAGATAACTTTTTGGAAACAAAATATTCTCCCACACTTATTACAAATAATTAATCCACTTTTACCGCTTTATACCCAAACCATTCTACCAAGATCATTGCTCTGTAGAAAGCTTCAAATATACCTCATCAGCCTGTGGTATTGTTTGCCACTCAATCATACGGTGTATTCTTATACCGCTAGGTGCACAATTTAATCGACTAAGATGCTTATTTACTTCTGCATCTGCTTTTATGGCCCGATAATTATGACGCAAATAATCCACCCACGTTGGCATATGATAGACTTCTATCCAACAGCCTGGTTTTTCAAGGTTACGTAAAAGAGCCCACTGGCGAGCACCATCACGTCGACGAATATGGCGACGACGCGCCATAACTTCAAGAAATTCTGTGAGATCATTTTCATTAATTTGATAATCCATCATAATCATGATAGGACCACTGCATGCTTCCAAGTCAAGCAAAAGCTGCGGTTCTTTAAATTGATCAAGTGGATCAAAATCTATCTGAGGAATTTCTTGAATCTTAAACTTTATGCCCGCAAGAGCTCCTAAAATTAAGAACAGAGCACAAATACTCAAAGCCACTGTTGGAGAATAAACATCAGCAAATATACCCCAAATCACGCTACCAACTGCCATACCACCATAAGATGCAGTTTGATAAAGCGCTAAAGCACGCGCAACAACCCAGCGTGGTGTGGAAAGCTGTACAGATGTATTAAACAACGACAATGCTAAAACCCAGCACAAACCGGCAGGAAATAAAACAAGATGACTTACAATAATTGAACGACTTACTGCTAAAGCAAAGCAAACAAAAGAAAAACCTATAAATGAAGTTGTAACAATCGTTTCTGAACTAAAATAATGCCGTATATACGAATTAACAAAGCCAGCTGTAATCGCACCTATACCAAAACAACCAAGTAACGTACCGTAGAGAAGAGCGTCTCCTCCAAGAATTTCACACGCAACAATTGGTAACAGAGCAGAAACCGAAATCGTCCCGACACCAAAAAGAAACGCTCTGGCCATAACACTTAAAAGATTAGGCGACATAACAACATAGCGCAAACCATCTGCTATAGCCCCTAAAAATTTCTCTCGTGGCAATGGCAATGTATTAGTCTTACAATTGGGTTTCCATAAAAATAAAGCACTTGTTAAAGGAATATAACTCATAGCATTTAATAGAAAAGCAGAAGTTCCACCTAAAGCAGCAATGACAACTCCCCCAATAGCAGGACCTATACTGCGCATTAAATTAAAGCCAATACTATTCAGAGTAACAGCGGTAGGAATATTTTCTCTGCTCACAATATCCCCCATTGTTGCTTGCCAAGCAGGATTATGAAAAGCAAGCCCACATCCAATCAAAAATGTAAAGCACAGTAAAAGCCAAGGTGTTATCAACCCTAAATAGGATAAGACAGTCAAATTAACTGATACAATTATCATAACTATTTGTGCAAATAACATAATCTGACGCCGATTAAAATTATCGGCTAATGCTCCTGCCATTAGAGAAAAAACAACAAGCGGTAATACTGTAGCACCTTGAACAAGCCCAACCATGAAATGCGACGAACTAATCAAAGTCATCAACCAGCTTGCCCCTACAGCTTGTATGACAACTCCCAAATTAAAAATAAGATTCGCTGACCATAAATTGCGAAACATTGAATTTCGGAAAAGCTCTAATGTTGAAATTTTCTGCATCTTTTGTCTCCAAATCGGCAGTCTAATCTTCTTTTTACCATAAACACATTGCGCAAAGCTGCAACCCTTCTCTCAAATAGATATGCCATATTTCATAAAATAGCCTTAAACTAAACAACTTTATTTCTAAGAAGATCTTCAAGATACTTTCAAGGGCTAGCATTTTATTCTTCTTTCTTATATAAATGCCAAAATAGATAAGAATTTTGGTTCTTCTCGTTTTTTCGTAGACCCTTGCTGAACGACATCTTGGCTATGGGTGACTGTTTTTTTTCATTTTTTGAAAGGATGATATGATGTCGATTACAGCTGAACGTAAACACGCTCTTATTACAGAATATGCGACTAAGGCCGGTGATACAGGCTCACCAGAAGTGCAAGTTGCTGTTCTTTCTGAACGTATTTCTAATTTGACTAATCATTTTAAATCTCACAAAAAGGACAATCATTCTCGTCGTGGCCTTTTAAAGATGGTTTCTAAACGCCGCCGCCTTCTTGATTACCTTAAAGAAATTGACCAAAATCGCTATCAGATACTGATTGGAAAACTAGGCTTGCGTCGCTAAAATGAAGTAAATGGATGTTTTTTATAAAAAACATCCATTTATCAGTTTACTGCTTTCATCTTCAAAATTGATAAAAAATTTTCATAAGGCACGATTGCCAGTTGCTTCGTATCTCAATTGTGATTTATTCTTATCTCCATAAAAATAGAAGCATCTTGTTGTCTTGCATGCAGCTTTAAAACACAAACGTATAAAACTAGAACGTGAATACTGGCCATTAAGGATAAAAAATGTTTAAAACCCATAAGGTAGAAATTGAATGGGCCGGTCGGCCACTCATCCTAGAAACAGGAAAAATTGCACGCCAAGCTGATGGAGCAGTTATTGCCACCTACGGTGAAACCATTGTCTTGGCAACTGTCGTTTCCGCAAAAAATCCAAAACCAGATCAAGATTTTTTTCCATTAACCGTCAATTATCAAGAAAAAACTTACGCAGTCGGTAAAATACCAGGTGGATATTTCAAACGTGAAAGCCGCCCAAGTGAAAGTGAAACATTGATCTCACGTTTGATTGATCGTCCGATTCGTCCTCTCTTTGTTGACGGTTATAAAAATGACACCCAAGTCATTGTTTCCGTTATACAGCATGATTTAGAAAATAACCCTGACATTCTCGCCATGATTGCAACTTCTGCTGCATTGACGTTATCAGGTATTCCTTTTGTAGGTCCTATTGCTGGTGCTCGCGTTGGTTATTGTAATGGACAATATGTTCTCAATCCTCATATTGATGAAATGCCCGAATCAAAACTTGATCTTGTCGTCGCTGGAACAGAAAATGCCGTGTTAATGGTTGAATCAGAAGCACAAGAATTATCTGAAGATATTATGCTGGGTGCTGTTATATTTGGTCAAAAAGGTTTTCAACCCGTTATTGACGCTATCATTAAACTTGCCGAAGTTGCAGCAAAAGAACCACGTGATTTTATTCCAGAAGATTTATCTGATCTTGAAACAACTATGTTTAAAATGGTCGAAAAGGACCTTCAAAAAGTTTATACAATTACCGATAAACAAGAACGTCACACTGCAATTGATGCTATTAAAACAGAAGTCATCGACAAATTTACGTCGGAAATGGAAGAAAATTGTGAATTTAATGCTGATCAAATTGCCACTGTCTTCAAGCATTTACAGGCTAAAATTGTTCGCCAAAATATTCTTGAAACTGGCAAACGCATTGATGGCCGCACCCTTTCAACTGTACGTTCAATTCAATCAGAAGTTAGTATTTTACCTCGTGCACACGGATCAGCACTATTTACCCGTGGCGAAACACAAGCACTTGTTATCGTAACCTTGGGTACCAGTGAAGATGAACAATATATTGACTCATTAACAGGAACCTACAAGGAAACATTCTTACTTCATTACAATTTCCCACCTTTTTCAGTGGGTGAGACAGGGCGTATTAGTTCTCCTGGTCGTCGAGAAATTGGTCATGGTAAATTGGCATGGCGTGCCATTCACCCAATATTACCGACAAAAGATTCTTTCCCTTATACTATTCGTGCTGTATCAGAAATTACTGAATCTAATGGATCCTCTTCAATGGCAACTGTTTGTGGGACTTCACTTGCACTCATGGATGCAGGTGTTCCTTTGGCCCGCCCTGTTGCGGGTATTGCAATGGGCTTGATTAAAGAAGGTGAACGTTTTGCTATTTTGTCTGACATTTTAGGTGATGAAGATCATCTTGGTGACATGGACTTCAAAGTAGCAGGTACAAAAAATGGTATCACGTCTTTGCAAATGGACATTAAAATTGATGGCATTACTGAAGAAATTATGAAAATCGCACTTGAGCAAGCTAAAGACGGTCGAATCCACATTCTCAATGAAATGTCAAAAGCCTTAACCAGTGCGCGTGATGAACTAAGCGAATTTTCTCCACGTATAGAAATGATGAACATTCCTGTAGATAAAATTCGCGATGTTATTGGCTCTGGTGGAAAAGTAATTCGAGAAATTGTTGAACAAACTGGAGCTAAAATTAATATTGAAGATAATGGAGTAATTAAGATTGCTTCCACCGACGCTAAAGCTATTGAAGCAGCAAAACGTTGGATTCATTCGATTGTTGATGAACCTGAAATTGGCGCTATTTATCAAGGAACAGTTGTAAAAACCGCAGAATTTGGTGCATTTGTGAACTTTTTTGGCTCACGTGATGGACTCGTTCACATTTCCCAACTGGCATCAGAACGCGTAGAAAAAACAACTGATATCGTTAAAGAGGGTGATAAAGTTTGGGTTAAATTAATGGGTTTTGATGAACGTGGTAAAGTCCGGCTGTCCATGAAAGTTGTTGACCAAAAAACTGGGAAAGAAATTGCCCTCGATGATTCTATAAAAACAGAAAAAGAAGATAGTTCTGATAAAAAAAATAACACTGGACAAAAACGCCGCAGTAAGAAAAAAGAAAATTGAGTTTTTTCTTCTTATCGTGAAAAACGCTATCCTCATATGAGGATAGCGTTTTTTAAGGACCTAATGTCTCACTGGTATTATCTTTACTATGATTTCCTTCAACTCAATCCAAGTTAAGATTGGCTAGTTTTTGATTTAATTAAAATATTTGAAATAACAAGCACAAACTTTGAAATTATGACCATTCTTGTGACAAAAATTCTTAAAATTTTCCAATGCTAAATTTGTTGTTATCTGACAAACAAGCTAAATCTTTTCCTATGATGGCATGCTTTTATAATTTGATAAATATTTGGGTTTCATTGGGAACTACTTTTTAGATTCGTTTAAATAGCTCAAATCAAGTAGATAAATTATTATTAACAGAGATAAAATCGAAAGTCTTACTTCAATGATGAAATAAATAACGCTTATATTAGTGATAAATTATGCAAAATTATAGCTTTGGATTTTTGTTTCAAGCACCACAATTTAGAATAGACAGATATAATAGTAGATACAATATTTTATCATTTCGTTCACCACCGCTCAGTCTTGAAATAAATTTCATAACATTTCTGGTATGTTTTGATAGTCGTTACTGTTCTAGAATCCGTCATGTTTGTCATTTTATATATTTCTGAAAAACTTTCTTTAGTAGCCAATTAAAGCTTCTTTTTTTATGTAAGCACTTAAAAAAACAAATAAACTAGCTGTACTTAATCTTTATGAAGCCAATCATAACCTTCTAAAATAGCCAAAAATATTTGTAATAACTAACAGTTATTCTTTTCATGGTTTTTTATTAGAACAATCTTGTTTACAAGCTTATCATAGATTTTCACGATACAATCATTTCAAACCCACCGTTTCACATAAAAAATATAAATATCCTCATTTTAAAAAAAAGTATTGCAATTATAAATACCAAAAAACTCAAATGAGGAAGTAGCTTACTTATTGTTGCTAACTACTATCTCCTTGTGAAAGAGTGTCAAAAACTCTTTCACAAAGTCTTGATATATAAAGAATACGTAACTTTAAAAGCTATTGAAATATATAGAAAAGATGATAACAAGTGATAGTCCTTAAAGAATAAAACGTGAAAGATCAACATCTGCAGCCAGATCACCTATAGATTGTTTGACATATGCAGCATCAACTTTAAATGAAGTGCCAGCTTTATCAGGTGCTGTAAAAGAAATTTCATCTAGAACACGTTCCATCACTGTTTGCAAGCGACGTGCACCAATATTCTCAATCCTTGCGTTTAAATCAACAGCAATATCAGCCAAAGCATCAATTGCATCATCTGTAATTTCTAAATGAACCTCTTCTGTCGCCATTAAAGCAATATATTGCTTAATCAAACTTGCTTCAGGTTCAGTAAGAATACGCCGTAAATCTTCCCTCGTTAAAGCATTTAACTCTACGCGTATAGGCAAACGACCTTGAAGCTCTGGCAATAAATCAGATGGCTTGGATACATGAAACGCACCAGAAGCAATAAAAAGGATATGATCTGTTTTTATTTGCCCATATTTAGTAGCAACTGTTGTTCCTTCAACTAAAGGCAAAAGATCTCGTTGGACCCCTTCTCGTGAAACAGTAGCACCTACTCCACCATCTCTGGTCGCAATCTTATCAATCTCATCAATAAAAACAATCCCATCATTTTCAGCCACACGCAATGCTTCTTGAATAATTTGATCCTGATCAAGAAGTTTTTCAGATTCATCATCAATTAATGGTTTAAAAGCATCTTTTACAGTTGTTTTGCGGATTTTTGTACGAGTCCCCATTTTGCCAAAAATATCTGATAGATTCATAATACCCATTTGTGCACCAGGCATACCAGGAATATCAAAGGTAGGAGTACCATTACTACTATTATCGGCTACTTCAATCTCAATTTCTTTTACATCCAATTCACCTTCGCGTAATTTTTTACGAAAACTGTCACGTGTAGCAGGGCTTGCCGTTTTGCCAACAAGAGCGTCTAAAACTCGCTCTTCAGCATTCATATGGGCTTTAGCTTTCACCTCATTCCGCTTTTTTTCGCGTACAAGAGAAATTGCTATTTCAACAAGATCACGAATAATTTGTTCAACATCACGCCCAACATAACCAACTTCGGTAAATTTAGTAGCTTCTACTTTAACAAAAGGTGCCCCAGCAAGTTTTGCCAATCGACGTGCTATTCCTGTTTTACCAACACCTGTTGGCCCTATCATTAAAATATTTTTCGGCATAACTTCTTCACGCATTTGTCCTTCAAGTTGTTGCCGACGCCACCTATTACGCAAGGCAATAGCAACAGAACGTTTAGCGTCTTTTTGACCAATAATAAAACGATCAAGTTCAGAAACAGTTTCGCGAGGAGAAAATACAACACACATTAAAATAGCTTTCTTTAAAGAATTATAACTCTGTATCCAATGTTTCAATCGTGAAATTGTCATTGGTATAAACACAAATTTCAGCGGCAATGCTCATCGCTTTACACGCAATAGCTTTTGCGTCCAAATCTGTATCTATGAGTGCCCGTGCAGCCGATAAAGCAAAATTGCCCCCAGAACCAATTGCCATGATTCCATCTTCTGGTTCTAATACATCTCCAAGACCTGTTAAAGCCAAAGTTACTTTTTTATCAGCCACAAGCATCATTGCTTCAAGACGACGCAAATAGCGATCAGTTCGCCAGTCTTTTGCAAGCTCTACACACGCACGCATGAGCTGATCAGGATACTGTTCAAGCTTAATTTCCAATCTTTCCAACAATGTGAAAGCATCCGCTGTAGCGCCTGCAAAACCAGCAATAACCGTTCCACCCTTCCCAAGACGACGCACTTTACGTGCGTTGCCTTTCATAATTGTTTGTCCAAGTGAAACCTGACCATCACCAGCCATAACAACTTTGTTGCCCTTTCGTACAGTAACAATAGTCGTACCATACATTCTATCAGACTTATGTTCTGTCATAAGAAAACTCCTTAATATTGCTTCCCTTTATCAGACATAAAATTCAACTATCCATCTCTTTATTTAAGAACATATATTGCAAAACACAACGATTGAGCTTAACTCAATTATTTAAATAAGAAAATGATACCGTTGCTGCTACCTTAAATTGTTGTTAAATAACTGTCATATGTAATTTGCATTTTTCTAAAGGGCAAACTATGAAAAAAATAGTCATAGGAACATTGGGTGGCACTATTACAATGGCGCCCGATAGTTTTAGGAAAATGCAACCAACTTTAACCTCAGATATCCTCATAAAAAGTGTTCCTGATTTAAAAAATATTGCCGATATTCACGCTCAAACATTAACACAATTACCAAGTGGATCTTTATCTTTTAAAATTCTTTTTGAAACAATAGAATGGGCAACACAACAAATCGCAGCCGGTGCTGATGGTATTATTTTAACACAAGGTACTGATACACTAGAAGAAACCGCTTTTTTTCTTTCTCTTTACTGGAATAAAGTTGAACCACTTGTTATAACTGGCGCTATGCGTCTACCTTGTGATGCAGGTGCTGATGGGCCTGCTAATCTTTTAGCTGCAACCCGTGTTGCTGCTGATCAACAAAGTCGTAACAGAGGTGTCTTGGTTGTGATCAACGACACTATTCATTCACCCTACTGGGTGCAGAAAAGTCATACTGTCAAAGTTGAAACATTTCAGTCAGATTTAGCAGGTGCTTTAGGAACAATTTTGGAAGGAAAACTTATTTATTTTAATGACCGAAATTTCTTCCCTACAACCTTTACGTTTCCCCAAAATTATAATCACCAAGTTGCACTTCTGTACTCCTCTCTCTCATCTGATACAAACTTAATGAAATTCTGTCTTGAAAGTGGACATTATGCAGGCCTTGTTATAGCTGGTTTTGGTGCAGGTCATTGCTCTTCTCAAGAAGCAGATATTGTACGACAATACGCCAAAAAAATTCCAATTATCATCGCAAGCCGTTCTTATAATGGATCAACAGCTAAAACAACCTACGGTTATAAAGGTTCAGAAATTGATATGATCGCTTCTGGCGCCTTAATGTCAGGTTATTTATCTGCAGTGAAAGCGCGTTTACTTTTATGGTCTTTTTTGGCACAAGGTCTATCACAGGAACAAATTAATATGTATTGGAATGATTGGACTATAAGCTGAGCAAAATCGTTAATTATTTTCAATGAAGAGAATATGCACAATAAAATTTTTTTAACAATTAAAGTATCTTATCTTTTCATATTCAAGTATTGCTGTTGCAAAAAAAGCAATCCAGTAACAATTCTTGGCCGGTAAAAATGATTGATATTAATCTGTCAAAAACCAATCAAGAAGATGATTTGATCAATTACATTTCTGGCCCCTATTCTCCTTATAGTATCTTTACAGCACAAGAATGGTCCCAGTTTCGTGCAGATACACCGCTTACTTTAACCTTTGATGAAATTAAGCGTTTACGATCAATTGGCGATCCTATTGATCTTGAAGAAGTACAACGCATTTATCTCTCTTTGTCACGTTTGTTATCATGTCGCGTTGAAGCAGTGCAAAAACTCTTCCAAAAACGACAACAATTTTTGCACAAAGAAGATACAATAAAAACTCCTTTTATCATTGGAATTTCCGGCTCTGTTGCAGTAGGAAAATCAACCACTGCACGTATCCTTCAAGAACTTTTGAAACGCTGGACATCCAGCTTTAAAGTCGACCTAGTGACAACTGATGGCTTTCTTTATCCCAATGCTGTGTTAGAGAAAAAAAATCGTATGAATCGTAAAGGTTTTCCTGATTCTTATGACATTAAAAAATTGCTGCGCTTTCTTTCTACTATAAAAGCTGGTGTCGGTAATGTCAGCGTGCCGCTTTATTCACATACAACCTATGATGTTTTAGAAAATGAAGAGGCTATCATTGACCGCCCTGACATTTTAATTGTTGAAGGTATTAATGTGCTTCAGGTCAGCAATTTTCCCAATGATAAGAAAATTATGCCTTTTGTTTCAGATTTTTTTGATTTTTCAATCTATGTAGACGCTGAAACAGAAATGATTCACCGTTGGTATTTAGATCGTTTCAAGCGTTTACGTAAAACAGCATTTCAAAATCTTGAATCCTATTTTCATCGTTATGCACTCTTAAGTGAAGAAGAAGCTTTAAAAATTGCTGATAATCTTTGGCATACGATTAATTTAAAAAATTTACAGGAAAATATATTGCCAACACGGCCACGGGCTAATCTTATTCTACGCAAAGGAAGAAACCATTTGGTCGAATATGTCGCACTTCGAAAACTATAAGGATCAAAAAATATGCTTCAACACCAAATTAATTTCACTTCAACACGTGCCGACAATAGTTGCCCTATTATTTTAGTGCGCCAAAAAAATTGCGCTGATTTATCATTTGATACATCCACAACCAAATGGATGAAAGTCAATAACTTTACCGGAAAAGCAGGACAAATATTATTTGTTCCTCATGAAACAGGGCAATTAAAAAAAGTTTTATTTGGAATCGGTAATGGTGAAGAACCTTTTATCACAGGACTTCTCGCCAAACATCTCTCTACCGGACATTGGCATCTACAAGGATCAACTGCAAACGAAATAAACACTTATTTGGGATTAGCATTAGGAAGTTATCAATTTAACCGCTATCGCCAAAATCCTTCCTGTAAATCATTATCGATTCATGTTCATGACACAATTGATCTTGATGAACTTAAACGAATTTATGAAACTGTCTTTTTTGTCCGCGATCTCATCAACACTCCAGCCAATGATATGAACCCTAATACTTTGGAGACCATAACACACCAACTAGGACAAACTTATAATGCTCATGTCAAAAGCATTTGTGGAGATCAACTCCTTAAACAAAACTTTCCAATGATTCATGCCGTAGGGCGAGCAAGCAACATTGCACCACGACTTATTGAATTACAATGGGGGCAGGAAAATCACCCTAAAATAACATTAGTTGGTAAAGGCGTGACCTTTGATACTGGAGGATTAGACATTAAATCAGCCAGCAACATGCTGCTAATGAAAAAAGATATGAGTGGTGGTGCACATGCCTTAGGCTTAGCTAAGCTTATTATGGATGCACAATTACCTTTCCGTTTACAGGTTCTGATTCCAGCCGTTGAAAATGCTATTTCGGCTAATGCCTTTCGACCAAGTGATATCTTAAAAAGTCGAAAAGGATTAAGTATTGAAATTGGCAATACAGATGCTGAAGGTCGGCTTATTCTTGCCGATGCATTAACTTATGGTGATGAAAACAAACCTCAATTTATGCTTTGTATGGCTAGTTTAACAGGAGCTGCTCGCATAGCATTAGGTCCAGATCTTCCTGCATTTTATTGCAATGACTCATTATGGGCACAAAAAATTTCTCAAGCTGCTAACTGTGTTGATGACCCTCTTTGGCAAATGCCACTTTGGCAACCCTATAAGGAAAAATTATCATCACCGATTGCTGATCTCAATAATACAACTGGAGATAACTTCGCTGGCTCCATAACTGCTGCTTTATTTTTAAACTCTTTTGTTGAAAAAGCCCAACATTTTGCTCATTTTGATCTTTATGGGTGGATACCAAAAGAAAAACCGGGTTATCCTATTGGTGGCAATGCACAAGTTATTCGTGCCCTTTATTATCTTTTCAAAAACAAAAGTTAATATAGATGATGCATAAAGATCCACGATTATATCCACTCAGAAATGATCCTACAAATCAACATCTTGCAAAAGAAATGACAACTCAATATCCTATTCAAGGAGAAAAAAAACGCGTTAATACAGCGGTTGCCGGTTTATTTAAGGATAAAAGTCAAAAAAGCGAAAGGCAAACTGAATGTCTTTTTGGAGAAGAGCTTTTAATCTTTGAACCAGGAGAAACCATGTCATGGGGGCAATCACTCAAAGATAACTATGTGGGTTATATTGACACAAGCATTCTTTGTACATCAACTATAAAACAAACTCATATCGTTTCAGTGCCACGTACCTTTCAATATTTACAAGCTGACTTACGTGGCCCCGCAGAAAGTGCCTTATCCATAGGAAGCAAAGTAAGTGTTGTTGATGAAATTGAGACACGAAATATAATGTATTCTATCCTTGAAAATGGAAAAGCTATTGTTTCTTGTCACCTTAAGCCTATTGAACATATCCATGAGGATTATGTTACAGTCGCACAAACTCTTGTCGGCACACCTTATCTTTGGGGTGGTATTAGTGGTTTTGGTATTGATTGCTCAGGACTGGTCCAGCTTTCCATGATGATGGCAGGTCAGATGGTTTTACGTGATACAGATATGCAATGTAAAACTATAGGAAAACAATTGACAGATAATGAAAGTCTTCAACGGGGAGACCTGATTTTTTGGAAAGGCCATGTTGCTATTATGGTCGATCATCAAAATATCATTCACGCAAATGGCAAATCTATGGATGTTATGATCGAACCATTAGAAGAAGTTCTCACGCATTTTGCTAAGAAAAATCAGTATATTATAGCAAAACGTCGACCAATCTAGAAAATATAATATACACTCTCTTTATATGAAAAGAGTTAAAAAATACAACAATGCAATTATTATTACCACCTATGCAGAAAACAATAATTTAACTGTCATATGCTCATTGATGCAGAATTGAATTCTACCCTTACTTTTAAACATATAAAGCTCATCATCTATTACAAGGTTTTTCATTAGCGTATATCAACTAAACATTTGCGTTTATAATTTTGCACATATTTCCTTCATAAGATAGCTTGTTGTATAAACATCAAAACGTCGTAAAAATGACTTTTATTAATTATGTGTATAAATTGTCCATTTAATTGAATAAGCGCCAAAAAGTGCGTTTCTATATTACTCTATTAAGAGAAGAGAATTTTATTTTAATATTATGAGCAATCTTTACTTATTGCATATCCATATTTTCAAATTTTTTTAGTATTTTTCATAAATTTTTCATAATTGCCTAATTAGTTTAGACCTCTTTAATTAAACGTATGCTATAGCTTGAATAATTCTCGGACCTATTTATTTTCCAAATCTTAAATTGCAAATATACAAAAAAGCGTAAAAAAGGTTGAAAAGTGAAAAATTCTACCTGGTTTCGATTTTTAACATTCCTATTATGTATATTAATTACAGGAGGATTCTTATTCAGTTCTCTTGTTTTATCGTACGCACAAGTACCCAATCAAAATTTGGGCCCAAGTGGTTTACCACTTCCACGATTTGCTTCAATTAAGCCTGCACGTGTTAATGTACGCGTGGGACCAGGAAGTAATTATCCTATTACTTTTACTTATCAAAAGCAGGGTTTACCTATTGAAATTATTCAAGAATACGATCAATGGCGCAAAATTCGTGATGCTGAAGGTGACGAAGGATGGGTTTACCAATCACTTTTATCGGGAAAACGGACTGCTATAACTATTCCATGGCAAAAAGATAAAACAAAAAGACTTATAGTACGCCAAACCCCAACAGATAATGCAAAAGTTTTAGCAGAAGTAGAACCTAATATTATCGGAAACATTCGTCAATGTGACGGGCATTGGTGCGAACTGGATATTCGTAACATTCGCGGGTGGCTTCATCAAACTCAATTATGGGGGATTTATCCTGGTGAAAAAATAAAAAATTAATAATTTTCAGCTTCTGCATTTAATTTTTTACGTATAAAATTGTTTAACTCCTAATATTAAACTAATTTTTGGGTTTTAACCGAATAATTAAATCAACATGTGAAATTTCCATTCCCTCTGGCGGTTGAGGCAAATTTTCAATGATAGGAGACCCTTTTAAATTACAAGGAATATCAAGAATACGATTTTCACCTTCAATATAGAAATGATAATGATCAGATGTATTCGTATCAAACCAAGTTTTTAAACCTTCTACAGCAATAATTCGCAATAAACCAGCTTCCGTAAATTGATGAAGTGTATTATAAATTGTCGCTAAAGATACAGGCACATTTGATTTAATCGCCTCTTCATAAAGTTCTTCAGCTGCAATATGGCGATTACCTTGAGAAAAAATCATTTTTGCAAGCTCCAATCGTTGGCGTGTTGGCCGCAAACCATTTTGACGTAAATGCTTTTCTAATTCAGGTAAGGAATAACAACTCACAACTCTCTCACAGACTGTTTTTTATAAACCCTAAATCGTCTATGCTTATCGACACAATATAAACTGCATTACATTTATATTCAAGTAAGGTTGACATTCAGCAAAATGAGGAAGATAAAATATAAACTTTTGATTTTACCCAAAATAGCCTTTCATATAAAAATATATAAAAAAGGTCCTTATATCATATAAAATCGTTTCCTTCTCCCTCAAATTTGCTTTAAAAATAAATTGAAAAAGCACAATAAAATATACGGAGATAAATGGAGTAACAATGACTGAACAAAAGTCTCGCTACACTTATAAAGAGCTCCTGAGCTGTGCTCGCGGTGAAATGTTTGGTAAAGGTAATGCGCAATTGCCTGCACCACCAATGTTGATGATTCACCGAATCACTCAAATTAATGAAACTGGTGGTGAATATAATAAAGGGATAGTTCGTGCCGAATTTGACATCACTCCAGATCTATGGTTTTTCGATTGTCATTTCATCGGTGACCCTGTCATGCCAGGATGTCTCGGTTTAGATGGATTATGGCAATTAACAGGTTTTTTTCTTGGTTGGTTAGGTGAACCAGGAAAAGGGCGTGCTATATCGACAGGCGAAACAAAATTATCAGGCATGGTTACTCCACAAACTCAACTGCTTGAATATGAAATCAATTTTAAACGTATTCGACGTGGGAATTTGGTTTTAGGAATAGCAGATGGAGAAGTGAAGGCAGATGGAAAAGCCATTTACAAAGCCAATGATTTACGCGTTGCTTTATTTAAAGAAGATTAGCATTATTTCATCAGAAAAAATGTTGTGCTCTATATGAACCAAGGAGGTGTGGATGCGTCGAGTTGTTGTAACCGGAATGGGAATTATCTCCTCGATTGGAAATGGACTTCAAGCTGTTTTAACAAGTTTGCGTGAAGCAAAATCAGGAATTTCTTATGCACCTGAATATGCTGAATTAGGCTTTCGTAGCAGAGTTTACGCTAAACCAAACGTAAATATAGAAGAATTGGTTGATCGACGAGCCATGCGTTTTCACGGTCATGGAACAGCGTGGAATCATATTGCTATGGACCAAGCAATTGCCGATGCAGGTTTAGAGCCCAATGAAGTATCAAATGAGCACACTGGTATTATTATGGGTTCTGGAGGACCTTCCACTCGATCAATTGTTGAAGCTGCCGATATTACACGTCAGAAAGGTCCAAAACGCGTTGGACCTTTTGTAGTACCCAAAGCAATGAGTTCCACGGCAGCAGCAACTCTTGCAACCTTCTTTAAAATTAAAGGAGTGAACTATTCGATTTCTTCAGCTTGCGCTACATCCAACCATTGTATCGGCAATGCTTATGAGATGATACAATACGGCAAACAGAATCGTATCTTTGCAGGAGGTTGTGAAGATTTAGATTGGACGTTATCTGTTTTATTTGATGCCATGGGAGCTATGTCTAGTAAATATAATGATACACCAGAAAAAGCTTCACGTGCTTATGATATTAATCGCGATGGATTTGTTATTGCTGGTGGAGCTGGTGTTTTGGTTCTTGAAGAGTTAGAAGTAGCTAAAGCACGTAGCGCAAAAATTTATGGTGAAATTGTCGGTTATGGTGCTACATCTGATGGGCATGATATGGTTTCTCCATCCGGTGAAGGAGCAGAAAGATGCATGCGTATGGCGCTTGCAACTGTAAAAAATAAAATTGATTACATCAATCCTCATGCAACAGCAACACCCATTGGTGATCCCCCTGAAATAGAAGCAATTCGCCGAATCTTTGGGGCAGGTGATCAATGCCCGCCAATTTCTGCCACAAAATCTTTAACGGGCCACTCTTTAGGTGCAGCAGGTGTTCAAGAAGCAATCTATACATTGTTAATGATGAATCATAACTTTATTTGTGAAAGTGCTCATATTGAAGAACTTGATCCCGCTTTTGCCGATATGCCGATTGTCCGTAAACGCCGTGATCATCAAGAATTAAATACTGTATTATCAAATACATTCGGTTTTGGAGGCACCAATGCAACGCTTGTTTTCCAACGTTATACATAAATGATAATTCTTAACTGATTGACAATGGCACGATCTTACGGAGAAATAATATGAAAGGTTTGATGGAGGGCAAGCGTGGTCTCATTATGGGCATTGCGAATGATCATTCAATTGCTTGGGGCATTGCATGTCAATTAGCAGAAGAAGGAGCTGAACTAGCATTGACTTATCAAGGAGATGCCTTTGGAAAACGCGTTCAACCACTTGCAAAAAAACTTGGCTGTAAATTATTGCTTGAATGTGATGTTGAAAAAATTGAAAATGTCGATCAAGTTTTTGAATATTTAAAAAAAGAGTGGGGATCGGTTGATTTCGTTGTCCATGCCATTGGTTATTCAGATAAAACACAATTAAAAGGGCGTTATGTTGATGTTACAACCCGCGAGAACTTTACTCGCACAATGGTAATTTCAGCTTATTCTTTTACGGAAATTGCTCAACGCGCGGGTAAGCTCATGCCCAATGGTGGAACACTTTTAACACTCACTTATGGAGCCTCACAGCAAGTTGTTCCTAACTACAATATTATGGGCATCGCTAAAGCAGCCTTAGAGGCTATGGTGCGTTATTTAGCTGCAGACTTTGGTCCTCAAAATATCCGCGTCAATGCAATTTCAGCCGGTCCTGTTCGAACTTTAGCTGGTAACGGCATTGCAGCCGCAAGAGCAATCTTCTCATACCAACGTCGTAATGCACCACTCCGTCGTACTGTAAACATTAATGAAATTGGGAAATCTGCTCTTTATTTACTTTCTGATTTATCATCAGGTGTTACTGGAGAAATCCACTATGTTGATTCAGGATACAACATCATGTCCATGCCAACACTTGAAGAACTAAAACAAAGTGAAGAATCTCAAGGAGAATAATGGTCTAAGACATTAGAAAAAAGTAGAAGAGCTTATATTTCTAGCAATTCCTACAAATTCCTGCAAAAATATCTAAGCTTATAAGCTATTTAAGAGAATGATTCCTGTTACTAAAGAATCGCTCTCTTTTCTCTTAAATGAAAATCTTTAGTCATTAAAAGATGGCGAATCTTCCGATGCCGGTTCTTCCTGCTCTTCACCTGATGCTGGTTCTTGTGCCTCTGGTACTAATTCCCTCTGTTCTTGAAGTGATGCCGGCTCCTCTTGCTCTTGCTCACCTGATGCTGATTCCGGTTTAGTTACATTCATTTCTAATATTTCTGGTACAACAATGCGTCCTGAACCACCCATCATATTATAATTCAAGTGAGAAATAGCCCACCACGTTCCCCCAATAATAATGAAAACGCACATAGCTGCAAACCACAGAGTTATCCAATTCCACTTAGCATCTGGACCAGAATTCAAGTGTAAAAAGAAAACAATCTGTACGACAATCTGGATCAGCGCCATACCAATGAGATAAATAACTTTTGTACTAACTGCCCAGCTGTCCAACAGCCCATACATCACAGGAATAAAAGAACCTAAAGTAAAAAAAATAGCCAGAATAAAACCAACCAAATAAGAGCCAGTACTTGGATTATGTGTTTTGTCATGCATGCTCATTACAGTACTCCTAATAAGTAAACCATAGTAAAAACACCAACCCAAACAATATCAAGCAAATGCCAGAAAATTGAAAGGCACGTTAAACGTGTTTTGTTATTCTGATCCAAACCATTACGACGCAGGTGCAAGAACATCACAATCATCCAAAGTAGACCAACACTTACATGGAGGCCGTGGGTACCAACCAAAGCAAAAAACGCCGACCAATAAGCAGATAGAACCTCTCGCCCAAAAAGCTGTGTACCGGTTGCAAAATCAACATCAGCATAAGCACCAGCATCATAATAGTATACTTCGCTCAAAAGTTCACGGAATTCATAAATTTCCATCCCAATAAAGCAAGACCCAAGCACAAAAGTTATAGCCATCCATAAACATACGCCAGCTAAATTACCCTTATGGACCTGTACCATTACAAAACCATAAGTAATTGATGACAACAACAAAATAGCTGTTTCAACTAACACAAAGTTTAAATCAATAAACTCACTACCTGCTTTACCTCCACCATAAGAAGCAGAAAATACAGCAAAACTTGAAAAAAGCGTCGCAAACACAATCAAGTCCGAAAGGATATAAATCCAAAATCCAAATATCATTACCGAACTATTGTCGTGATGATGCTTATCCATTGTTACCGCACTCATACTTTTACTCCTTGTTCTTTAAGAGCAGTTGTGAAGGCGTCTTCCGTTTTCTGCACTTCTTCAGCTGGAATATAATAACCATGGTGATCGCCCATTAATGAATGACAAACGATCGTTGTAATAAAACCAATTATCCCAATCGCAACAAGCCACCAAATATGCCAGACAAGCGCAAACCCCACAATTAATGAGAATAGACCTGCAACAATTCCAGCCGATGTATTTGATGGCATATGAATTTTTGTAAATCCACTCGTTGGGCGTTGATAACCATTTTTCTTCATGTCCCAATAAGCATCCTCAGCCTGCACCTCTGGAATAATTGCAAAATTATAAGAAGGAGGAGGAGAAGAAGCCAACCATTCGAGCGTACGCGCATCACCCCAAGGATCATTCGATGTTACTGGCAAGCGCCCTTTATGCTTGATACCATGCCAAATTGCCAAAACAACCTGCAGTACAAAACAAAGGATACCAAGAAGAATAATAAAAGCTCCCACTGCAGCAATAATAAACATTGGCTGCCAACTAGGTTCGATATAATGTTGGAGACGACGCGTAGCCCCCATCAAACCAAGTATATAAACTGGGAAGAAAGCAACATAAAAACCAATAAACCAACACCAGAAAGATGCAATACCTAATATGCGGTTTGGTTTAACGCCAAAAACTTTTGGAAACCAAAAAGCCAACCCACCCAAATAAGCAAAGACAACACCCCCAATAATTGTATGGTGAAAATGACCCACCAAAAATAGAGAATTATGAAATTGCCAATCAGCAGGCACAATCGCCATTAAAACACCTGTCAATCCACCACCAACAAATGTAAACATCATCCCCATACACCAAAGCATAGGAGGCTCAAAGCGAATCCGCCCCTTATACATGGTGAGCAACCAATTAAAGACCTTAACACCCGTTGGAATTGCAATAACCATCGTCGCAACTCCAAAGAAAGTATTAACAGCTTCACCACCACCCATTGTAAAGAAATGGTGCCCCCAAACAATAAGTGAAAGAATCAAAATAACCAAAATAGCCCAAACCATTGAGCTATACCCAAAAAGGCGTTTTGAAGAAAAGGTGGGTACTATTTCAGAAATAATCCCAAAAGCAGGAACGACTAAAACATAAACTTCAGGGTGACCGAAAATCCAAACATAATTAATCCAGACCATTGGATTGCCACCAGCTGCATTGGTGAAAAAATTCATACCCAAATAACGGTCACCTGCCAATAATGCAAACGCTACAGCCAGAACAGGATAAATAACTAAAATAAGAATATTACTAACAAAAGCCCCCCAGCAAAAAACAGGCATCTTCATCAACGTCATCCCGGGAGCACGCATCTTAATAATAGTTACAACAAAATTGATTGCCCCCATCGTTGTCGCGATACCAGAAAGCTGAAGTGACCACAAATAATAATCGACACCTGTATCTGGACTATTTTGTAACTCTGAGAAAGGTGGATACATCAACCAACCACCACGACCAAAATTGCCAACACCAAGAGATATATTGAGCAGCACGGCCCCCGCAACTGTAATCCAAAATCCTAGATTATTTGCAAATGGAAAAGCGACATCACGAGCACCGATTTGAAGAGGTATAAGGTAATTAAAAATACCAAATAAAATTGGTGTTGCCATGAAGAAAATCATAATAACACCATGAGCTGAAAAAATTTGATCAAAATGCTCAGGAGGTAAATAACCTGCCGTTTCATTACCAAGTGCCATAGCCTGATGCGTTCGCATCATAATAGCATCAGCAAAACCACGAACAAGCATGATAATTCCGAGAATGATATACATAATACCAATGCGCTTATGATCAACTGTCGTAATCCAATTGCGCCAAAGAATTCCCCACCAGCCAAGCACCGTTAAAGCAATAACTGCAACCAAACCAATCACAAAAATTGCAATACATGTATAAAGAACAATTGGCTCATGTGTAAGTGCATGAAAAGCACCAGCCGTAGGATCTGTAAGTCTTCCAAACATTTCTCACCCCATATCCAATGAATTTTAGTTTTAAAAAACCTTTTTAAAAAGAATTTTTCCTTGATTGATGCTTTCTTAAAGAACACTCGGATCAAAAACAGAACAAAGTGTACCCCAAAGTGTCTGAGCAGCAGCGCGCTTCATTAAGTCTTCATTACATACTGTATTCTCATCAACACACCGATTAACAATTCGATAGTAAAGCCGCTCTTCAACAGGCGCAAAATAACGCACTTCAGCATCTTTTTCTTTCGCAATAACATCACCCATACGAGGTACACTTGAAAGTTGACGATAAGATGAACGATCAAGTTTTTGACCACTAGCCCGAACCTTAGCAATCCAACCATCAAAATCCTCTACAGACACAGAATGCCATTGAAAACGCATACCTGAAAAACCATCACCACTATAATTTGCTGAGCTCCCGTTGAATATTCCTTTCTTATCAGCCACTAAATGCAATTTAGCATTCATCTGTGGCATAGCATAAAGAACTGTACCAAGTTTTGGCACCCAGAACGCATTAACAGAGTTTTCTGACGTTAACTGCAACAATACCTGACGACCTTCCGGTGCATAAATTTCATTGATCGATGCAACACCATATTCAGGATAAATAAACAACCATTTCCAATCCAGAGCCACAACATCGACCTGTAATGGCTTCTCTTCCCCAGCAATATCTACTGGAAGCGGATTTGAAGGTTCAAGCCTATAAGTGTAATAGGCTGTCAATAAACCTAAAATCGCAACAATAACAATTGGAATAACCCACATAAAAGCTTCAATTTTATTTGAGTGTCCCCAATCAGGCAAATAATCTGCCGCTGTGTTCGATGCGCGATATTTAATAGCCAAAAGGATAACCGCAACCATTACTGGAATCACGATACAAAGCATAACAAGAACACATATAACAATTAAAGTAAGCTGTTGACGTGCAATATATCCCTCCGGCTGAAGAACATCTATTTTACAACCAGATAAAAGTAACGCTCCCCCTAAAATGGCAAGCATCTTAATTTGTTCAAAACAGTTTCTCATTCCGACCTGCCTGTTATATGTATTAAAACAAATTATCATAAAAACAGTAATAGTATTTATAAGCTGTTTTACTCATTTGAAACAAATTATTAAGAAAATGTCAAACACGCCTTATCAATATTGTCCAATTTATGCCTTTTTTATACCACATTTTAGCCGCTTGGTAATATAATTAAGTGCAAATAAATACCCCTCACCCCCACACCCAGCAATAATTGCGTTCGCACCCATAGAAATATAAGAATTTTGACGAAAGGATTCACGTTGATAAATATTTGACAAATGAACCTCCACTATCAACCCTGAAAACATTTTTAATGCATCAAGAATCGCAAGAGATGTATGACTATACGCAGCTGGATTAATTATTAATCCAGCACTCACTCCAATTGCTTCATGTATCCACTCAATCAACTGTCCTTCATAATTACTTTGGTGAAATTGTACTGTTATTCCAAGGCTTATTGCATAATCCTTGCAAGACTTTTCAATATCTTCTAAGGTTTCGCTACTATAAATTTCTGGTTCACGCCTTCCAAGAAAATTCAAATTAGGACCATTTAAAACCGTTACAATTGCAGACACAACAAGCCTCTTTTTCTCAATTATCACCCCATCAAAAACTTTGGATACATTTCTTGCTGTAATAAAGCTCCATCTTCAATCTCAAAAAATTCTGCTCGCCCTTTCAAAGAATCAAACAAAATACGATCTGTTCCCGTCATAAATGTTTGACCACCTAAATCATCAAGCATATCAAATAAAGCAGCACGCCGGCGAGAATCAAGATGAGCAGCCATTTCATCAAGAAGAAGAATAGGTGTCATATTTGACATCATACCTGTTAAACGCGCATGACATAAAACCAAACCTGTCAGTAAAGCTTTCTGTTCACCTGTTGAACAAGATGTTGCAGCTATATTTTTATCTGCATAAAAAACCTGTAAATCTGTGCGATGCGGCCCTTCTAATGTCCGCTTAGCAGCACAATCTATCGGGCGATTGTGACGCAATCTTTCCAAAAATTGCTCTTCAACCTCAATTGCTGATGTCGTTCTAAGAGCTTTTTCCAAAAAACCATCAATTTGCAGAAAAGCCCGTGGAAAAGGTGTATAAGATGATGTTTGCTCAGACATATCATTCAAAAGCTGAATAACATCAACCCTCGCAGCTGCAATAGCCGTCGCAAGTTCAGCCATCTGCATCTCTAAAGCATCAAACCAAGCACAATCTTCACGCCCATCTAAAAACAAACGATTACGAGCGCGCATAACCTTATCATAATCTGCTATACGCCGACCATGTAAAGAATCAATAGCCAAAACCATACGGTCTAAAAAACGACGTCGATCAAGTGAAGGCCCAGTAAAAAGTCCATCCATAGAAGGAGTCAACGCACTTACATGGCAATAATCTGTCAAACAATCACACGACTCATGTACACCATTGATATGTACTTTTCGGCCACTATCACCAACCTCTAAAGTCGTACCAATATGGACTTCACCATAAAGAGCACATTGGAGACGAGCAAATACAACAAATGCAGCCCCCCCTCCTTTAGAAAAACTGATATCGGAATAAGCCGCACGCCGTAACCCACGACCAGGAGAAAGAAAAGATAGTGCCTCTAAAAGATTAGTCTTACCAGCACCGTTATAACCAGTAAAAACTACATGCTGACCTGACAAATGAATATTGAAAGAGCAATAATTGCGATAATGCGTTAATTTCAACTGTCTCACTGTTACTTTATGTACACGGCTAGCATTACACTGCAAAGCGCATTATCCTTAAACACGAATAGGCATCAGCACATACAGTGCATCTGCATCATCACTTTCACGAATCAGTGCTGGCGCCCCAGCATCAGCCAGCATAAAAACCATTTCATCACTTGAAAGTTGCGCAGCAATATCTAAAAGGTAACGTGAATTAAAACCTATCTCAAGCGGATCTGATGTATAATCTGCAACTAATTGGTCTTCTGCACTTCCAGAATCAGGATTATTAACAACAAGCTTTAATTGCCCATTTTCAAGTGTTAATTTTACTGCACGACCGCGATCACTTGAAATTGTTGAAACACGATCAACTGCAGCAGAAAAATCCTGTCGATTGACAGCAAGTTTTTTATCATTACCCAGGGGAATAACGCGTTGATATTCTGGAAATGTCCCGTCAATTAATTTCGATATCAAAACAACAGACCCAACAGAGAAACGAATTTTTGTTTCTGACAGTTCTATAGAAACATCACTCTCTGTTTCCTCGGCAAGCAGTTTTTGCAATTCTCCCACAGCTTTACGAGGAATAATAACACCCGGCATATCCTTAATTTCTGAAGGTGCCTCCATATCAACCTGCGCTAAACGATGACCATCAGTTGCAACCAAACGCAACTTCAAAACACCATCATCAATAACATGAAAATAAATACCATTAAGATAATAACGTGTTTCTTCCGTCGAAATAGCAAATTGCGTACAATCAAATAAGCGCTTTAAATCTGATGCCGATAAAGAAAAACGACAACTAAACTGACCTGGAAGCGACTCTGGAAAATCTACCTTAGGAAGACATTGAAGTTGGAAATTAGCGCAACCAGAAATAACAGACATTGTATTTGCTTGATTGTTATCAACTTTTAATACAATCTCACTTCCACTAGAAAGCTTGCGAACAATGTCATAAAGCAAATGTGCTGGAACGGTTATCGCTCCTTCTTGTTCAACTTTAGCTGAAGAAGACTCCGTAACTTCAAGATCGAGATCTGTCGCTTTTAATTGTACACCATCACCACTTGCGTTAATCAATACATTTGACAAAATAGGAATCGTATTACGACGCTCAACCACACGATGAACACGATTAAGAGATTTTAAAAATTGATTGCGATCAATTGTAATGTGCATAAAAATCCCCGTTGATAATTTATTTCATAACTATAGGCATTCGCTCAGCTAAAAATACTCGATTCACTTAAAGAATCATAGTTGGAGTTTATTCAACCTCTACTAAAATGGCAATAGGGCATTACACAAGCAAAAACAGTTACTTTCACTAAATCTTTCTGATATTTTGACAAACAAATAGAACAAAAATCTATCAATGTTATACAGCCTGCTCTCCAATTAGTCGCTTAAGCAATTCAAGTTCTTTAGCTAAAGTCTGATCATCATAAATTAAATCTTCAATTTTACGTACAGCATGTAAAACTGTTGTATGATCACGCCCTCCAAAACGACGCCCAATTTCAGGTAACGAACGAGGCGTCAATACTTTTGCCAAATACATTGCAACTTGCCGTGGCTTAACAACTGTACGCGTTCGGCGATTAGACAATAAATCCTGCTTAGAAACATTATAATGGCGCGCAACTGTACGCTGAATTTCCTCAATTCGAATACGCTTTGGCTCACCCGAACGTGTCAAGTGACCCAACAACTCATCAACACGCTCTAAAGACAAATCAGATTCAAAAGACTGACGAAATAAAAGTTGATTAAATGCTCCTTCAATATCGCGTCCTGATCCTAAAATTGTTTTAGCAATGTATTCTAAAATATCATTAGAAATTTCAATTGCACTATCATCTTGTCGCGCTACCTTTAATCGCTGCTGCAACATTTTTAGGCGCATTTCATAATCTGGCGCTTCAATCTCAAGAGCAACCCCCCCCTGAAGACGAGATCGAACCCGAAGATCAAGTGATTCCAATTCCGCTGGCGGACGATCTGCAGCTACAACAACCTGCTTTGCACTATCAAGTAACATGTTGAGCAAATGGCAAAATTCGTGTTGAATTGATTTACCCTGTAAAAATTGCATATCATCAATAATTAAAAGATCAATATCACGAAGCTGTTCTTTAAAAGAAAGAGCGTTATTATCACGAATAGCTGTTGCAAAACGCCACATAAAATACTCAGCAGTCAAATAAATAACCCGCGTAGGCGTTAAACGCTTCAAAGCAGCGGCTGCAATAGCCTGAAGCAAGTGCGTTTTCCCTAAACCAACAGACGCATGAATAAAAAGAGGATTAAATCGTAACGCACTTTTATGCCCCTCTGCAATTGAACGTGCTGCAGCCAAAGCAACACGATTTGAAGCCCCTTCAACAAAATTCTCAAAAGTATAACGCGAATCAAGTGGTGAACCGAAGATTCCTGATTGAGAACTCTTGACTGAATGCTCCACATAACTCTCAGCTAAAGGTGAAGTACTCTGCTCCTCAGGAACAGTAACAACAGGGCTTTCACTTGTTTTGCATATTCCATTTTTCGAAACGCGCTTTAAATCACGGACAATAACTTCAACCCGAAGAATTGCTGAATTTTCTTGTTGCCATAAACTGGTTAAAAGAGAACCGTAATGATTATTAATCCACGAACGCAAAAATGCTGTAGGAACAGAAAGTTTTACAAGATTACGATTATACTCAGAAAGCTTCAAACGACCAAACCAACTGGTATAGGCTTCAACACCAACCCGCACTTTTAATTGCGCCATCACACGCACAAAAGCAGCTGCACCTTCCTCTTCTGAAATAACTGAGCGCTCTCCAAGAGTACTTGTACCCCCGATTTCATTTATATTCGTCATTTGATTTATTGCTTTTTCTGTCGACAGAACACCTACCGAAACCCTTTTCAAGGAACTAGTTCTAGAACTCAATTTATCCACCATTTCTCATTCCGATAAAAACTATAATCTTGTCCTGCCAAACAGCTAAATATTTATGTAGCCAAGGCAAGCGCTCCTTTCCCAAATGAGATGATTCATCCTCCCCCAAGATAGGCTCATTACAACCCCACTAACAAAGATGACCAAAAAGTTTTATCTTTTAGTGATTGTATGATACGCTTTTCAAGATGACAAACATATCAATAAAGAAACCAAAACCTCACCCGAAAACCCGCTTAAGCTAAAGCACTCTTCACTTAATACACTATAGCATTTAGCTGACGTAAACCTTGTGCATTTTCAGTTTCTATTAATGACCATACAAAACAGCAGAGGTAAAATGCAAGAGGTCAAAATAAAATCAAAAGACCATTAAAGTCCGTAATAATTTTACAATTGTAAAAAACAAATAAGAAAGTTCATTGATTCAACTCACTTTTTCTTTACGAAAAATTTACTACTACTAAAAAAATTTATTTATTTAAAAAAAAATAAAAAAAGCTTGACAAGAAAAGACTCTATCACAATCCACAAGGCTTGTGGATAACTATCTTAACATTATAAATTTATTCTATTTTTAAATAACAATAACCATTGTATAGTTTTTACAAAAAGCATCATGTGTAAAAAATAAAAAAAGCCAGCACCTGCTCGGTGCTGACTTAATTTGATAAATTGGAAAAAATTTAGGCGCTAAAAGCTTTCAAGCGTTTCGCTAAGCACGACACCTTTCGCGCCGCAGTATTCTTATGAAAAACCCCTTTGGAAACTGCACGCATAATCTCAGGTTCAAAATTTTTAAACGCTACTTCTGCAGAAGCTTTATCGCCGCTAGCTAAAGCATCATTAAATTTACGAATAAAAGTGCGAACGCGTGAACGGCGGGCCTTATTAACTTGCGTACGTGCTGCGATTTTGCGCACTGCTTTTTTGGCTGAAAGTGTATTCGCCATCGTATCTTTCTCTTTCAACTAATCAGTAAAAATTAACCCAACAAAATATTTTACTGAAATAAACATAAGCTCCAAAGCTCTTCATTATTGATCCTCTTATAACGTAATCTGAAAACAAACGTCAATTAGATTCTCAAAGATGAACTTAAAAATCAGCAAAACACCTCTTTGAGACCCTACTTAATACACGTTAAATAGATAAATTTTGTTTAAACTGCCAGATTACGCAACACATAGTGCAAAATACCACCATGACGCAAATAATCTAACTCATCCTCAGTATCAACTCGGCATAATAATGGCACAATTTTCACCATTCCATCAGAAAAAGTGATTGTAGCTGTAGTTTTCTGACGAGGCTTTAAATTATCGATTCCTTCAATCGTTATTTGCTCATCTCCTTTTAAACCAAGCGACTGCCAACTTGTATCCGCTTCAAATACAAAAGGAACAATACCCATACCAACAAGATTAGACCTATGAATACGCTCAAAAGATTGAGCAATTACTGCTTTCACACCAAGAAGATTAGTACCTTTAGCCGCCCAATCACGAGATGACCCATTGCCATATTCAATACCAGCAAAAATAACGAGTGGAACTCCCTCTTTCTTATACGCCATTGCTGCATCATAAATTGTTGTTTCCTCTCTGGATGGATAATGAACTGTATAACCTCCTTCACGACCACTTGTTCCCAACATAAAATTACGAATGCGAATATTAGCAAAGGTTCCACGCATCATAACTTCATGATTTCCACGACGGGTTCCATACTGATTAAAATCAGCCACCTCAACACCATGATTAATCAAATATTGTCCTGCAGGTGAATCAACCTTAATAGAACCAGCAGGAGAAATATGATCAGTCGTGATTTTATCACCAAACAAACCTAAAATTCGTGCGTTTTTAATATCTTCTAATGCACCAGGAACTTTCTGCATACTGTCGAAATAAGGCGGATTACGCACATAAGTTGATTGATCATCCCAAGAATAGGTAACACCAGAAGGCACTTGAACTTTTTGCCAATTTTCATCTCCCTTAAACACATCTGCATACTTCTCAACAAAAATCTTACGAGTAATATTTTCTTCGATAAATTCTTGTATTTCTTTAGAAGTAGGCCAAATATCCTTTAAGTAAACCAATTGACCATCTGAGCCTTTACCAAGAGGCTCTTTGGTTAAATCTTTGCGTACTGTCCCCATTAAAGCATGCGCCACAACTAATGGTGGTGAAGCCAAATAATTCGCCTGTACATCAGGTGATACACGCCCTTCAAAGTTACGATTACCTGAAAGAACTGCCGCAGTAATTAAACCATTATCGTTTATTGTTTTAGAAATCGCTGGTAACAAAGGACCAGAATTCCCGATACATGTCGTGCATCCAAACCCCACTAAATTAAACCCTAAAGCATCCAAATCTTTTTGAAGTCCCGAACTAAGAAGATAGGCCTCAACTACTTGTGAGCCAGGTGCAAGTGAAGTTTTAACCCATGGTTTGCTTTTAAGACCTTTTGCCACAGCATTACGCGCCAAAAGCCCAGCAGCAATAAGAACACTTGGATTTGACGTATTCGTACAAGAAGTAATCGCAGCAATCACTACATCCCCATGACCAAGTGCATATTTCTCACCTTCAACCTTATAACGATCATTCTGCCCAGTAATTTTTTTATAATCATGGACCAATGCCATCTCAAAACCTTGCCCCACATCTTCCAATGGAACTCGCCCTTCAGGACGCTTGGGACCAGCCATAGAAGGCACGATGCTTCCCATATCTAATTCAATTACATCACTAAAAACAGGATCAGATCCCATTTCATCACGCCACATTCCTTGCGCCTTAGAATAAGCCTCCACCAAAACAATCCGACTTTCATCGCGCCCTGTCATATTGAGATAGCGTATTGTTTCTTTATCAATCGGGAAAAAACCACAGGTTGCCCCATATTCAGGCGCCATATTTGCAATTGTTGCCCGATCAGCAAGCGTCATATATTCTAAGCCCGGACCAAAAAATTCAACAAATTTACCAACAACACCTTTTTGGCGTAAAATTTGCGTCACCCTCAAAACTAAGTCAGTAGCAGTTACACCTTCCTTCAACTTTCCAGTTAAACGAAAACCAATAACTTCAGGTAATAACATTGAAACTGGCTGTCCCAACATGGCAGCTTCTGCTTCAATACCACCAACACCCCAACCTAAAACACCCAAACCATTCACCATGGTTGTATGCGAATCAGTTCCCACACATGTGTCAGGATAAACCGTCTGGCAACCATCCTCATCTTTCATCCACACACATTGCGCTAAATATTCTAGATTAACCTGATGGCAAATTCCTGTTCTTGGAGGAACAACACGAAAACTTTGAAAAGCTTTTTGCCCCCATTTAAGAAAGCGATAGCGTTCACCATTGCGTTCATACTCGCGCTCAACATTCTTCTTAAATGCCATCGAATTGCCAAAATTATCAACGATAATTGAATGGTCGATTATAAGGTCAACAGGGATGAGAGGGTTGATTTTTTTAGCGTCCCCTCCAATTTTGATCATAGCGTCGCGCATTGCAGCGAGATCAACAATTGCAGGAACACCAGTGAAATCTTGCATTAAAACACGTGCAGGATGATAAGAGATTTCTGTGCCAGCACTGCCTTTATCATTCAACCAATTAGCGATGTTTAAAATATTTTCTTTTTTAACTGTACGATCATCCTCAAATCGTAGCAGATTTTCGAGAAGAACTTTCATAGAAAATGGCAAGTGAGAAACACCTTTAAGACCGTTTTTTTCTGCTTCAATCAAACTATAATAAATGTATTCTTTGCCACCAATACTTAAAGTTTTACGACAATTAAAACTATCAATTTGAGACATGATTGTTCATCCTTATGTTATACATTCACCCATTTTCCGGAATGAACAACACAAACTGCAGATAAAAATCCCAGCTTGAATACGAATGCAGTCATTTCCGCTATTCATTCCCCGCTTTCCTCGGTCAATTCGCAGCTCGATCCTAAAATCTATTCTACATCGATAACTGATAGAATATACATCTTATAAAACTATTCCTAGAACTATTCTAGATACAATTACATAAAAAACGTGTTTTTTATTTTACAATGTAATAAAAGCTGTAAAAATAAGTAGAATAACAGGCAATTACATGGTGTTATTAGGTAAAAATTTAGCAGCACATAGAAATAAAGAGATTTTATTTCAAGGCCTTTCTTTTTGTTTACTTCCACAACAACTCATGACAATTACAGGCCCAAATGGTATCGGAAAATCAACATTACTACGAATCATTGTCGGCCTTCTTGAAGCTACTGAAGGGTATGTTGTGTTTAAAGACCATAAACAGACATACCCCTTAGCTAGTGTATGTCATTATCTAAGTATTCAAAATGCCATGAAATCCTCTTTGTCAGTCATTGACAATTTGCAATTTTGGGCAGAGTTTTACGGTCAATATTTGCGCACTCCTCATGAAGCTCTTGCAGATATTGGTCTTTCTGATCTTGGACATTTACCTTTTCGCGTTTTATCAACTGGACAAAAAAGACGTGTAGCTATTGCTCGTCTTTTACTATCCTATCGTCCTGTTTGGATTCTAGATGAACCAACATCTGGTGTTGATAGACATACTCAAATTATTTTTGCAAATCTTTTCCAGAACCATCTCAACCAAGGTGGCATGATTATTACTGCAACCCATATACCACTTGGTCTTTCAGAAAACCATACGATTGCCCTAGAGAATTTTCTACCCTTTTGAAGAGAACATTTAAATGAAAGCATTATTATGGCGAGATCTTAAATTAATTTTAGGGCCACAAGTTTCTTTGCTAACAGAACTCTTATTTTTTATTGCTGTTATTATGATAATTCCTTTTGCCATCGGGCCAGATCCAGATACTCTTGCACGGATAGGTCCAGGTATATTATGGCTTGGTGCTCTTCTAGCTAGCCTACTTAACCTTAATAAACTGTTTCAAATTGATTATGATGATGGAAATCTTGATCAACTTATCCTTGCCACTCAAAGACAAAGTTTAACACTTATTGTTTTTACCAAATGCCTTGCCCATTGGGCAGGAACTATGCTTCCTCTTATTCTTACCACCCCTATTTTAGCATTTATGCTCTATTTAGATGCTAGAACAACTTTTGCAACGATGCTCACCCTTTTATGTGGAACACCTTCTATCATTTTTATAGGTGCTATTGGCGCAGCATTAGCAATATCATTGCCGCATAGTACTATTCTCACTTTTATTATTATTCTGCCATGGACAATCCCAATCATGATTTTTGGTGTTGCAGCTGTGACGGCCCCAATAACACCAAACATCTTTTTTACTGCCTTGGCTTTTCTTATTGCTTTCTCACTTTTTTTGAGTGTCTTTAGCCCTTTTGTAGTAGCTATAACACTGAAATATTTATTAGAATAATAAAAGATAATTGCTGCAAAACTAAAGTTTGCTTATTATAAACTTATGAATGAATTATCACATCAAAAAAATACGAAGCTTTTCCTTGCAAATTCAGCCCGTTTTATGGAAATCAGCAGTGCTGTTTTACCTTGGTTAACCGGCGCAACAGTGTTTTTTCTTATCCTAGGATTAGTTCTTATTATATATTCTCCTGACGACTATCAACAAGGTATTACTGTTAGGATTATGTACATTCATGTACCATTTGCGTGGCTGTCTACAATTTGCTATATTATGATGAGTGCTGCTGCACTAAGTAGCCTGATTTGGAATAATCATCTTGCTGATATAGCACTCAAATGTAACGCTCCCATTGGAGCAATTTTTACAGCCTTAGCCTTAATGACAGGAGCCCTTTGGGGGCGCCCTACATGGGGAACATGGTGGGTATGGGATGCTAGATTAACATCAGTTTTGATCTTATTTTTTATTTATCTTGCTATTATCATGCTCGCCTGTGCTTTTGATAACCAAGTAAAAGCCACACGTGCTACAGCAATTTTAACACTGATTGGATTAGTTAATATTCCTATTATTAAATTTTCCGTCAATTGGTGGAATACGCTTCATCAATCAGCATCACTTTTACGTTTAGGTGGCACAACAATTGATGGCCCCATGCTCTGGCCACTTATAATCATGATGTTTTGTTTTATTCTTTTATTTATCTTATTAAATTTAATGGCCATGCAAAATGAAATCATCCGTCGTCATATTCAAACACTTCAAACTAAAATAACTCGTCGTATTATTTAACATTAAAACTCTTTACCATGCCCAACTCAAATAACATTCAAAATAAACTTTTAGAAAATTTTTCTCAGCGCATTGATTTTCTCCTTGGCACTCTTCACCACGAACAAACCGTCATTCTAAGCTACATGCTTTCTGCAATCACTCTTCTTTGTTTTATTGGGTATATTCTCCGTAAAGGAGCATACCAAAGAAAAATCCTGCAACAACTACAAGCAAAAGAGATGATTTGGGAAGAAAAATGCAATGAAAACCACTCCATTCAAATTTAAAAAAAGCGTATCTTTACCTCCCTTACTTGGTCTTTTTGCACCGTTTTTGCTCTTTCTTCTACTAATCTTACTGCTCTTTAGCTCTATAAAAAATAAACACTCCAATGATCTCTTCCTCACCTCAAATATATTAATTGGAAAACCAGCTCCTAAAACTCATCTTCCCTTGTTAAATAGAAATGGTTATTTAAATTCAGAACAGTTTAAAGGACGTATAACATTAATTAACTTTTGGGGATCCTGGTGTCCACCTTGCCGTAAAGAGCATCCCGTTCTTATGAAAATCGCAAAAGATCATCGTTTTGATCTTATCGGAATTAATTTTAAAGATAACAAAGAAAATGCCAAACGTTTTTTAACTCATTTTGGCAATCCTTTTAAATTTACTGCTTTTGATACTTCAAACCATACCGCCATTAACTGGGGCGTATATGGACCACCGGAAACCTTTATTCTAAACGAAGAAAATATCATCATTGCCAGACATATTGGCCCTTTAACATGGCAAATTTATCAAACAGAAATTCTGCCAAAAATAGAAAAAGCGATAACTGTAAAAGAATCTGCTATGATAAATTATTTATTTCACCCAAATAAACAATTTTAACCTTTTGGTGTTTTGTTAAGAAATTAAATAAAATAAGCAATTATATTTTAATTTTAATCATTGCCGTATCTAAAATATGCATCTTAGCTTTCTTATAGAATTTTAAAACTAATTTGTAGACACTGTATGTCTAGTTTGGCTTTATTTACTTTATGTGTACTCCTTGTATAAGTACGCATTTCATCTCTCAGATAACTACAACTTGGTTAACACTATAATTCTCTAAGCATTACCAATTCCACATATAAACCATAGCTCAAATATTTTACCAAACTAATCATAAGCGATATATGGATAGGCTTTATTGCTGTAATATCAATAATAGCCTCAACATTCAGCTAACAAGTAACAAAAAATTCTATGAATAGAAGCAAAAAACTGCTTAAAACTAATAATAATTAAACATGTACAGTCAGTTTTAATATAGTAGCTATCAAACTTGCTCAAAATTCTCATTATCTTCGTTTTAAGAAAATCTGTATCGTAAAAGTACATAAAAAAATAAAAAGCAAATATTAAACATACCGGCTGAATGACACAATTTCATCTTTAAAGATCAAAATGCCCATAGATAAAAATATCCGTGGAACAATAAAATTTTGCCTAAATTTTGCGATGATTTATACACTTACTAATGCATATTATCATTCGATAATAACCATCAAAAATGAAATTTGAATCCAAAAAATTCCAATGAAAATTTTATATTCATTTAAATATATATCTTTACAAAAGAACTCTTTTATAAAATCCTAGATTTAAAAAATAATTTTATTTTTTAAACTAAATTTATTTATAAAGTACAAACTCCGATACAGGATAATATCTAAGTTATATTCTTATTCGCCGTTTTTCTGACATTGGTTGAAATGCTATCTTGGCATGAAAAGCGCAATAAGGATTTCCTTCACCAGAATCAGCACCACAAAAATGAAAATCTGACGACAAAGGATCTCCGACCGGCCATCTACATGTATTTTCACTCAGTTGCAAAAGATTAAGATGACGTGAAATAGGAACAACCACTTTTGATTGCTCTATAACATCAACTGCTGTCACATCCTCGGTTATAAAATCCATTTTCAAAGCTGTTGCCCCAACACTGCAAGAAATAGGACTTTCTGGAACTACAGAGGATGCAACACGGCGCATTCGTGGCATTGATGAACCAACACCTGCTGGTGTTTTTTGTACACGCGATGTCACGGATGTTGTTTTACCACGCCCTGGTAATTTTAGCCGGTGTACTTTACCGATTACTGCATTTCTGCTGACCCCACCCAGCTGAGCAGCAATCTGACTTGCACTTAGACCCTCACTCCAAAACTTCTTAAGAAGTTCAACGCGTTCACATGTCCAACCCATACAAGAACTCCTTTCTGATTATATCATTGAAATGCACCCTATCGCATTTTCAAATGTATTAACTTTATTTTAAACAAATTTTTATATTTTAAAATAAAGTGCAAAAAGATTTCATTTATCTGTAGATTTACAAATGTAAATACAATCTTGTTTGTCTATTTAGACTATAATATGCACTGACTCTATGACAAGAGTCTTTACCTTTTGAAATGTCTTTTTAAAAAGTTTTCCCCAACTTGCGAATCAATCATAGAGAAAATCCTTTCTTTTGCTCTGACCTTTTCATGTAAACGTATCTTTTAAAAACCTTAATTGACTTTTTATTAATTGGAGCGATAGTTTATCAATGATTTTGAAGTACCGATTACATTGCATTGATAAGTGTAGCATTTTTTATTTATCAGATCGCGGTGCTTAACAAATAAAGGAAATAATGATGGGAAGCACCTCTACACAATCACTGTATAATAGTTATGCTCGACGTAATTTGTGTTTTAAACAAGGCAATGGTGTATGGCTTATTTCCGACAAAGGAGAGCGTTATCTTGATTTTACATCTGGCGTTGCTGTTAATATTTTAGGGTATGCTCACCCAAAATTAATTGATGCCCTTAAAATACAGGCTGAAAAACTTTGGCACATCTCCAATCTTTTTCAATCACCTGAACAAGAGACCCTTGCTACGCGTCTTTGTGCAAATAGCTTTGCTGATAAAGTTTTTTTCTGTAACTCTGGTGCAGAAGCATTAGAGTGTGCATTTAAAACTGCCCGACATTATCACTATGCACATGGTCAACCAGAGCGTTTTGAAATTATCACTTTTAAAGATGCATTTCATGGCCGCACACTTGCAACACTTGCTGCTAGCGGACAAGAAAAATATCTTGAAGGTTTTGGCCCTAAAGTGAGTGGTTTTATTCAAGTTCCTTTTGGGGATGAAAAAGCTTTACGTAATGCTATCAATAAAAATACTGCAGCCATCCTTATTGAACCCATTCAAGGAGAAGGGGGGCTACGAGTAGTACCTCTCGAAACTCTAAGGCTTTTACGCAAACTATGTGATGAAAACAACTTATTATTGATTTTAGATGAAGTTCAAACTGGTATCGGACGAACAGGTAAACTTTTCGCCTATGAATGGAGTGATATTACACCTGATATTCTTACTTTAGCAAAAGGACTGGGTGGTGGCTTTCCATTAGGTGCTTGCCTTGCAACAAATGAAGCTGCAAAAAGTATGACACCGGGAACACATGGCTCAACTTTTGGAGGTAATCTTCTTGGTATGGCTGTTGGCAATAGTGTTCTTGACATTGTGTCAGAGCCTGATTTTCTTAATCATGTTCAACACGTAGCTCATCAGTTAAAACAAGGACTTTTAACTATTCTTGAAACTTATCCTGATGTTATTTGCGCAATTCAAGGAAAAGGTCTTATGATAGGTATTCAGTGTATCATCCCCCAAAATGATGTTATCAGCGCATTGGAAAATGAACATATTTTAAGTGTTAGTGCCAGCAACAATTTTGTACGCTTCTTACCCCCTCTCATCATAACTGACGAAGAAATACATGAAGGCTTGCGTCGTATTGAGAAAGCAATTGCTCACCTCTCACAAATTCATAACAAAAAATAAATGTAATCTCATGACAAATGCTTTTCGCCATTTCACTGACTTATCCATTTTAACCCCGAAAACAGCACACGCTATCATCGATTATGCCGCAATCCTTAAAAAAATTTTTAAAGCAGGGCAAAATTCAAAAACCTTTGTTGATAAAACATTGGCAATGATTTTTGAAAAACCCATTCACATGCACTCACATTTCATTTGATAACAGCATGCGATAGCTTGGTGAAGAAACAATTATGTTAACTAATTTTAGAGATGCAGCTTAGTCACAGTGAAACCATTACTGATACAGTATGGGTATTATCGCGTTTTTTAGGCATCATGACACTAAAAACTACAGCATATTACCGAATACTTGAACTAGCACAACATGCTCAAATTCCTATCATTAACGCCCTCGCAGATGACACACATCCTTGCCAAATTCTAGCAGATATTCTTACTTATGAAGAACATCGTGGACCAATTTCTGGTAAAATATTTGCTTGGATGGGAGATGGTAATAATGTTCTCCATTCCTTAATCAAAACGACAGCTCTTTTTAACTTTCATCTATGCACTGCAACACCAAAAGGTAGCAAACCACAAATGAAATATGTTGAGTGATCACGTGAACGAGGTGTTCATATTACGCTTATTAACGATCCCCAAAAAGCGATTCTTTCCTGGTGTTTACATGATCTGTTTTTCTCTGCACAATAACCTTCAAATAAATTATAAAAAGTTTAAGATATGAACATAGAAAATGAAAAAGCCAACAATAAAACTTATTCTAATAATGTCTACTTGAATGGAAATGATATTGTTCTTCCTTTTCAAATTGAAGAACTTGACGTGCGTGGACGTATTGTACAACTTGGAGAAGCTGTCAATTCTATTCTCACAAGCCATCAATATCCTGAACCTGTTTCTTATCTTTTGGCAGAAGCTTTAGTCTTAACCGTTCTGCTTGGAACTTCACTTAAAATTAAGGGCAAATTTATCTTACAAACCCATTCTAATGGACCAGTAAATATGCTGGTATGTGACTTTACTACTCCCTATCAACTGCGTGGTTATGCTCGTTTTGATGAAAAAAACTTAAAACAAGCGATAATCAATGGACAAACATCTTCAAAAATGCTGCTTGGCAAAGGAACTTTAGCTTTCACCATTGACCAAGGCTCCCATATGAAACGCTATCAAGGAATTGTTGCATTAGATGGGTCAAATCTACAAGAAGTTGCCTGTACTTATTTTGATCAATCAGAACAAATCTCTACGGATATCCGTCTGGCAGTTACCATGTTAATCAATCATGATCAGCAAGGAAAATTAACAAAAACCTGGCGAGCAGGGGGTATTTTAACCCAACTTTTGCCCCAGGCATCACCTCATCATAAAACGCATATAGTACATAAACAAGTACAAGAAACAAAAACCCATGCCCAACTTAAAGATCAATGGCAAGAAGTTAAAGTACTTACTGCAACTCTTGAAAATGAAGAACTTACAGATCCTCAAGTTGGTCCTAAACGATTACTGTTCCGTCTTTTTCATGAACAAGGCGTTATAGTTTTTAAAGCCTCTCCTATTGTGGCCCAATGTTCTTGTTCGCGCAAAAAAATTAAAATGATATTAGATAAATTCTCTGCCAAAGAACGTGCTCAAACAGTCGAAAACAAACAAATTTCAGTGACATGTGAATTTTGTTCAACAGCTTATTATTTTAAACCACAAGAATTTTCTGAAATAGAACATGAATAATTTCCACTTATGATAAAGAAGAGCTGTTTCTTCTTAATTCATTCAACAATAAACATTGATTTCTACAATTTTCCAAACCACAGCATTATAATTATTTTCCCTTATATAAACTGCGTAACCGAACATAAAGTGCACCATTTCCACCATGCTGACGAGAAGCTTTCTCAAATGCGTGAATATAGTATTGAAAAATTGGTGTTGATAACCAATAAGGAACATACTGACATAGAATGCCATTACTCCCGTGTGATTGGCCTTTTCCTGTAATAACCAAAACATAGCGCAATCCACGCTGCTGAGATGATTGTAGAAATTTTTTTAAGAAAAAATAAGCTTCATCCTGTATAAAACCATGAAGATCAATACACGCTTCAATAGGATAATGACCCTTTGCAATTTTACGATGTGTTGTACGATCGAAAAAATATATTTTTTCTGTTTGTTCTACCGTCCCTCTACTTTTTTTAACCATTGCTAATTGTTTTGGATTTTGTTGAGAGAATGGAAGAGCATGACTTACTTGTAGTTTTTTATGTTCAATATTTTCAACATCTTTTCTCATAAAAGAAGAGCTTCTATCATGAAGGGGTATTATAGTACGACAGACTTTCTCCCACAAAAAGCTATCTTCTAACATCAATAGCTTATGCTTCTCTTCTTCTTGACCTCTAACCATTTTGATCCCGCAATTTTCCTTGAATTTGACTAAAAAGACTCAATAAACGAACAACCTTTTAATTTCCATCTTCCGTTGCAAAAAGTTTCCAATTTGGATCCTGTGATAGACTGCTGCGAACAAAAGTCCAGACATCTTTAATTTCTACAATAGCTTCAGGATCACCATCTATACATTCGTCTTGCTTATTATAAGTCACAGAAATAATTTCACTGACAATACGCACAGTTAAAAACTCTTCACTTTTTTGCATTTCTGCTGCAACAAATTCAACTTTATTAATCCCGACAAAAGTGAACTCGACTTTCTCCTCCCTCTTTTTGCGCTGCTCAATCGCCGCACAAAAACTCTCAAAAACATCCTGAGAAAGCAAATTCTTAAGCTGATCACGATCGCCTTGCGCAAAAGCTGTCATAATCATCTCATAAGCAATTTGAACACCGTTGATAAAAAATTGAGGAGAAAAATTAGAATCGGCCTGACAGATAGCCCGCAAACCATCATTCAACGCACTCCCTTCTGGTGCAATTGCATTAATTTCGCTAAAATCTTTCTTTTGTGTGTTAGTCTTATGAGGAAATGAAATACTATGATCGACTGTCTCTGTTTCAATCTGCTTTTTAGAACAACCAGAATAAGGATCAAAGGGAGGTCTTTCAAAACCAGTCCGCTTTCCTAATACATTACGCAGTTGCATAAAAACAACAACCATAATAACAAGAGCTATTACAAGTACAACGTCAAATTCCATGGGTGCTGTCAATCTCCAAACCTAAAGTGATCTGCAATAAACATTGCAGTTAATATTATTTATCAATAAGTATATAGATTAAATAAATCTACCATTCAAATAGTGTTTATGGTCTCTAATTTAAGTTTAAAAGAAACTATATATAAATTTTCCTATAAAAATTTTGAGAAGGGAAGTTTCGTGTGACAAAATTTTATCATATAAAGCCTCGCTTTTTTGTGGTTATTGTCCTCAGTGTTCTTTTTGTTGAAATTGCCGGTTTTATTTTTGTCGGAAATGAAATCGGAATTTTAGCAACTTTGAGTTTAACCCTTTTAACAATGATAATGGGAAGTATTTTATTACGTATTCAGGGTATTAGCCTTTTCAAAAATATACAACGAAAACTTATCCAAGGAAATATGTCAGAAGATTATATAGCTGATAATGTTCTCATTATTATTGGTGCGATTTTACTTATTTTTCCTGGTTTTATAAGCGATATTTTAGGAATATCACTTCTTATAAAACCTATACGCACCTTTACCCGTTTTCTCTTTTTATCATTACACAATAAAATTAACGCCAAAACCTGTGCCAATACTCAAAATGCACCCGAAAAAATAATTGAACTTAACGCAGAAGATTATCAGAGCTATAATATCAAGGAATCTCCTTGGCACAAAAATGATGATCATTAAAATATAGAAAAGTTATAACAAAAACAAAAAATAACAAAAACAAAAAGAACGTTTCTTGTAACCTTGCACAAAGCATGATAACCATCTCATTTTGCAACCTGAAAAACATATGTATCTATATGAAAGGTGTTTAATATGGCCGAAGGTGAAATAAATAATAAGAATGAAGGGCCAGTTTTTGCTGTATTGACCCAATACTTAAAAGATTTTTCATTCGAAAATCCAAATGCCCCTCAGTCATTGCGTCCGCGAGAAAAAGCACCACAAATTGATATTAACATAAATGTCGATGCTAATCCAGTTGGCAATGATAATTATGATGTAACCTTATCACTTTCAGTCAAAGCTGCTGATGATACTGAAATATTATTTCATGTAGAATTGATTTATGGTGGTATTTTCCATATTAAAAATATTCCACAAGAACACGTTATGCCATTGGTTTTTATTGAATGTCCTCGTCTTCTTTTTCCTTTTGCCCGGCAAATCATATCCGATGCTACTCACAATGGTGGTTTTCCACCCTTGCGCATCGATCCTATTGATTTTGCAGCTTTGTTTCAAAAGCGTATTGCTGAAGAACAAAAGAATAACTCAACACAATCATCTTAAAAATCGTTTTAAAACAAATATAATCTATTTTTATTTTTTCAGTCTCAAGAAGATACTGAAATTTTAAACAATTTTTGCTGCATAATAAGCTGCTAGTGTCGCGATATTGACGATATTTGTATCGTGTCCACTAAACGGCACAATTTGGACAGATTTTTTTAGCCCAATTAAAATGGGACCAATAATGGTTGCTTGACCAAGCTCTTGTAACATTTTACTTGCAATTGAAGATGAATGATATCCAGGCATGACCAAAATATTAGCAGGCTCTGTTAATTTCATAAAAGGATATTGCTGCATTAATTTCGAATTGAGTGCTACATCAGCACTCATTTCTCCATCAAATTCAAAATCAACCTTACGCTCATACAAAAGATCGATAGCATTCTGGATGTGCTGAGTAACCTGCCCTTTCATATAACCAAAAGTAGAGAATGCTAAAAATGCTACCCGTGGCTGATATCCCAACCCACGCACAAAAGAGGCCGTTTGTTCAGCTATGTCAGCAAGTTCTTCGGCACTAGGATGTTCATATATAGCTGTATCAGCAATAAACACAGTTCGCTCACGACAAATAGCCATTGAGATACCAAGCAATCGTTCTTTTGGTTTCTCATCAATTACCCGGCGTATATCCATTAAGGCTGTTTCATAATTTCGGGTTACCCCTGTAATCATTACATCAGCATGACCCAATGCTACCATACAAGCAGCAAAATAATTGCGATCATTATTGATACGGCGATGGCAGTCTCTCAATAACCAACCTTGGCGTTGCATTTTTTTATAAAGATAATCAGCATAAGCATGCGTATATTGAGATAGCTTAGCATTAATAATAGAAATACCCTCACGTTCAAGATCAATTCCAGCAACATCAGCAGTATTTTTAATCTGCTTTTCACGGCCAATCAAAATTGCCTTACCCAATTTTTGATGAACATAGGAGGCAGCTGCACGCATTACCTGTTCCTCTTCGCCTTCTGCAAAAACAATTTGCTTTGGCGCCTGACGAACATGATTATAAACACCACGCATCGTAGATGCGATGGGATCACGTCTAGCATTCAAATCACGCTCATAAGCCTCTAAATCATCGATATGCTTTCTTGCAACACCACTCTCCATTGCTGCTTTTGCTACCGCAATTGAAACAACCGTGAGCAAACGTGGATCAAATGGAACGGGAATAATATAGTTTGGGCCAAATTTTAGCCGATTTCCATGATAAGCTTCTGCAACGCTATCTGGTACATCCTCATGCGCTAAATCTGCAATAGCTCTCGCTGCAGCAATTTTCATGCTTTCATTGATGACTGTCGCGCGCACATCAAGTGCACCACGAAATATATATGGAAAACAAAGAACATTATTAATTTGATTAGGATAATCCGATCGACCTGTTGCTATAATAGCGTCATCACGTACTTGCATAACTTCTTCAGGTGCAATTTCTGGATCGGGATTGGCCATAGCAAAAATAATTGGTCGAGGAGCCATTGATTTGACCATTTCACGGGTTAGTGCGCCTTTAACTGAAACTCCGAAAAATATATCAGCTCCTTTCATCGCTTCAGCAAGAGTACGTTTATCCGTTTGGATAGCATGAGCAGATTTCCACTGATTCATCCCCTCCTCACGACCTTTATAGACAACGCCTTTAGTGTCACATAATAGAATATTTTCAGGTGGAAAACCCATTGCTTTGATGAGTTCAACACAAGCAATCCCTGCAGAACCAGCACCATTACAAACCAACCGCGTATTCTTCATATCACGCCCAGTTAAATGCAAAGCATTGAGAACGCCAGCAGCTACAATAACTGCTGTTCCATGTTGATCATCATGAAAAACAGGAATATTCATTATCTCGCGCAAACGGCTTTCGATAATAAAGCAATCAGGCGCCTTAATATCTTCAAGATTAATGCCACCAAAAGATGGCTCCAAATGACGCACTAAATTGATAAAACTTTCTGTATCGTTTGTGTCAATTTCTAAATCAATCGCATCGATATCTGAAAAACGCTTAAAGAGTACCGCTTTTCCTTCCATCACCGGTTTAGATGCTAGTGCCCCCAAGTTTCCTAAACCTAAGATAGCCGTCCCATTTGATATAACAGCAACAAGATTGCCCTTTGCTGTATAATCATAAGCCAATACTGGATTGCGAGCGATTTCTTTAACCGGAACTGCCACACCCGGCGAATAAGCTAGTGCTAAATCACGCTGAGTTGCCATAGACTTTGTTGCGACAATTTCAAGCTTTCCTGGCCGACCACAGCTATGAAAATCAAGAGCTTCTTGCTCACTTGCACTATAAGCTTTTTTATACGTTTTTTGATCTTTTCCACTTTTTTTCATCTTACTTATTTGTCTCCAAAAACGGTATATATTCCGCTTACCAACGAGTGCAATTACTTGATTTTAAAGTTTGATTCATATGCTAAAAATCGCTATGCTTTCTTTAAATAGATAATTTACTATACGTTTCAATTTAGAGATAATGAAGATATGCATTGAAGTAAATAAAAAAGGGCGTAAAAACCTATATCAAAGGAAATGGGCACGTCAAAATGACAGAAAAGGCTGAATATAAAAATAATTTAATTCCACAGTCTGCAACTGCACATCAAGAACGCCTTACACCCATGATGGAGCAATATATAGAAATCAAGGCAGTTAATAGTGATTCTCTCCTTTTTTATCGTATGGGTGATTTTTATGAATTATTTTTCAATGATGCAATTGAAGCTTCCCAAGCTTTAGGGATCACTCTCACAACACGTGGCAAACATTTAGGTGAAGACATTCCCATGTGTGGTGTTCCTGTTCATTCTGCAGATGACTACTTGCAAAAGCTTATTGCTTGTGGCTACCGTGTTGCAGTATGTGAACAAACAGAAGATCCTGCAGAAGCAAAAAAGCGCGGCTCAAAATCCGTTGTTCAGCGTAATGTTGTGCGCCTTGTTACCCCCGGAACCATCACAGAAGAAAAGCTTCTTGACCCAACGCGCGCAAATTATTTGATGACACTTGCCCGCACCAAAACCAATGATAAAAAAGATTTTGCTCTTGCTTGGATTGATATTTCCACGGGCATATTTCGTGTTACACAAAGTCACCATGAAAATCTCTTAACAGATATTATGTGCGTAGATCCTCAAGAAGTGATTGTAGCCGACTCATTTTTCCATGATCTATCAGAGAAATCGCTGTTTAATGCTCTTGGCCGTATCGTCTCACCTCAACCACTTAGTCTTTTTGATACAATAACCGCTGAACATGATATTTGCAGTTATTTTAAACTATCAACTCTCGAAGGCATTGCAGACTATTCACCTGCAGAACTCTCAGCAATCGCCGCGGCTATTCGTTATATTGAAAAAACACAAATCACTCACCGCCCCCCTCTTATGCGACCTGAGCGCCAAAATGAAAGTGCCACCCTTTTCATTGATGCAGCTACTAGACTTAACCTTGAGCTTATTCGTACCACATCTGGGCAACGTGATGGAAGTTTACTAAAAACTATCGACCGTACTGTTACAGGAGGTGGCTCACGTCTTCTTGCTGACCGTTTAATTTCTCCGCTTACTACTCCCTTAACCATTAATAAACGTCTTGATTCAATTGACTTTTTTTTGAGCAATACTTCCCTTGTAAAAGCTATCCGTCTCATTTTAAAAGGGGGGACAGATATGCCGCGCGCAGTTTCACGTTTAGCTCTTGGTCGAGGAGGTCCGCGTGACATAGCCACAATTCAACGTGGTTTTGAAATTATTAGTGAACTTAATCAACTTCTAAGCAATGAATTGCCTCCTCAAGAAATAAGTGACGTACGAGAGATATTCTCACATTTACCCATTGCTTTGCATGTTCAATTAGAAAAAGCATTAGCCGATGATCTGCCTCTTCTTAAACGTGATGGCGGTTTTATTCGTCCCAATTATCATCAAGAATTAGATGAAACCCGCAGTTTACGTGATGAATCCCGTCGTGTTATTGCTGAACTTCAAGCACAATACGCTCAAGAAACAGATATTAAAACACTCAAAATTAAGCATAACAACATTCTAGGATACTTCATTGAAGTTACAAGCTTACAAGCTTCAGCTCTCACAAATAACCCACAATCAAAAGAACGTTTTATCCACCGGCAAACAATGGCAAGTGCTATGCGTTTTACCACAACAGAGCTTGTTGAGCTCGAAAGCCGTATTGCGCACGCAGCAAACCACGCTATGACGCTTGAATTAGAAATTTTTGATACACTCGTTAATGAAATTACCGCACACGTTGATTTCATTCGTGAAGCTTCTGAAGCGCTTGCTGTTTTAGATGTATCTGTTGCTCTAGCTACTTTAGCTGAAGAACAAGGGTATTGTCGTCCCAAAATTGACGATTCGCTTACCTTTCAGATCACTGGAGGACGCCACCCCGTTGTAGAGCAAGCATTACGAAAACAAGCAGCAGAATCGTTTGTTGCTAATGATTGCGATCTTTCGGCACAAGAAGATCACCAATATGCAGCAATTTGGCTATTAACAGGTCCCAACATGGGAGGAAAATCAACTTTTTTACGGCAAAATGCCCTCATTGCTATTATGGCACAAATGGGCTCTTTTGTTCCAGCTGCTTCAGCCCATATTGGTGTTGTTGACCGCTTATTTAGTCGTGTTGGTGCTTCTGATGATCTTGCACGGGGGCGTTCAACATTTATGATGGAAATGGTCGAAACAGCAACCATTCTCAATCACGCTAGTAACCGTTCTCTTGTTATTCTTGATGAAATCGGGCGGGGCACATCAACCTTTGATGGCCTTTCAATTGCTTGGGCAGCCGTTGAATATCTTCATGAGGTAAACCGCTGCCGTGCTATTCTTGCCACACATTTTCATGAAATGACAGCACTGACTAAAAAACTCAACCGCCTTCATAATGTAACAATGAAAGTCAAAAATTGGAGTGGTGATGTAATCTTTCTTCATGAAGTCGCTAAAGGAGCTGCTGACCGATCCTATGGAGTACAGGTTGCAAAACTTGCCGGACTGCCCATAGCAGTTATCACTCGCGCTACAGATGTTCTACACCAATTAGAAAAAGGCGAAATGGCTGGAAAAGGAAACAAATTAATTGATGATTTGCCGCTATTTTCTCCTCAAACAACGTCCCCCACAACCGAAGAAACAAATAAATATTATGCAATTAAAGAGGCTTTAAATAACATCCATCCCGATGAACTATCACCTAAGGCTGCACTAGAAGAGCTTTATCGCCTTAAAAAACTGAATACACAATAAATTCTTTCATAAACTGCAGAAAGATTTCTTATTATTTACTTAGTCATATTTAAAAAAAAGCTTCATTTAGTTTTAAATTCTTTTATTTTTCTTTATTTTTAAGTATCCATAATCTTTTATTTGAAGCATAAACAATCTAACAAGTAAACTTCACTTTTCTGATTTTTCCTTATCAATTACATCTAAGTGATTTAATCATCGGCATTATGATACAGAAGTTCCTTTAGTAAACTCTCTCACCTTGTCAAGATAAATCCAAAGTATATCACTTTATTATTCTTCATTTATATTTACAACTCATTGTATTATTATTACTTTTTGTTATGATCAGTATAATTTATAGACAAGTGTAAATTGATTTCATCTCTTAACTCCAGGATCTTTTTTGGGTATTTTAATAGAGCTTATTTATAGTGTTGTTTGGGGTAACTTTTTGTTCTCCCTACGAAGTAGAAACAAAGCTGCAGCAATCAAAAATCGCATTATTACATTTTTGATCCCTCTAAGCTTTAATCAAAATAGCCAATAATACCCCCCTATACAAACAGAGTGATCAATCAGAAAAATTATGAAAAACATTAAAATTCTAGTCAATTTCACTTATCTGCAGTAAATTAAATTTTTTACTTAAATCAAATATTACGAACCGCACCTTTAGCAGCAGAAGTAGCCATAGCTGCATAAGCTTTTAGAGCCTTTGAAACCTTACGCTTACGTTCTTCAACCGGTTGCCAAGCAGTGTTTCCTTTTTCTTCCATCTTGACACGACGGCGTATAATCTCAGCGTCACCTACCATCAAATGAATGATACGGTTAGGAATATCAATCTCTATGATATCGCCGTCTTCCACTAAAGCAATTGCACCTCCTTCAGCAGCTTCTGGTGAAACGTGACCGATAGAAAGCCCTGAAGACCCCCCTGAAAAGCGGCCATCTGTTACAAGCGCGCAAACCTTCCCTAATCCTTTAGACTTAAGATAGCTAGTTGGGTAGAGCATTTCTTGCATTCCAGGCCCACCACGTGGACCTTCATAACGGATCAAAACAACGTCACCTGGTTTAATTTTATCGGCCAAGATTGCTGAAACGGCTGAATCTTGACTTTCAAAAATTCGCGCAGGACCTTTAAATGTTAAAATCGACTGATCAACACCTGCTGTCTTCACAATACAACCGTCTTTTGCAAGATTCCCATAAAGAACCGCCAGCCCTCCATCTTGTGAATAAGCGTGCGCAATATCACGGATGACACCTTTTTCACGATCAAGATCAAGAGTATCATAACGAGATGCTTGACCAAAAGCTACCTGCGTTGATACACCTCCTGGTGCTGCACGATAGAATTCATAAATGCTTTTTTCATTGGTTTGTTTCACATTCCACCGACAAAGAGCCTCTTTCATTGTTTTTGTATGAACCGTGTAAGTCGATGTATCGATAAGCCCGGCTGCATCTAATTCACCCAAAAGCCCCATAATACCACCAGCACGATGAACATCTTCCATATGAATATTAGCAACAGCAGGCGCAACTTTACACAAAACAGGAACACGACGTGAAAGACGATCAATATCAGCCATGGTAAAATCCACCTGGCCTTCCTGTGCTGCCGCTAAAAGATGCAGGACAGTGTTCGTTGATCCACCCATGGAAATATCTACAATCATTGCATTTTCAAAAGCCTTGCGTGAAGCGATAGAACGCGGCAAAACTGTTTCATCGTTTTGTTCATAATAACGTTTTGTCAATGTGACGATACGTCGGCCTGCCTCTTCAAAAAGCTGCTGACGATCTGCATGCGTAGCCAACATTGATCCATTTCCAGGAAGAGAAAGCCCTAATGCTTCAGTAAGACAATTCATAGAATTGGCAGTAAACATACCTGAACAAGAACCACATGTAGGACAAGCGGCACGTTCCATTTCAGAAACTTCCTCTTCTGAATTATGATCATCAGCCGCAACGATCATTGAATCAACTAAATCAACAGTAATATCTTGATCTTTCCATTTAATCTTGCCCGCTTCCATAGGGCCACCTGAAACAAAAATTGTTGGGATATTCAACCGTAAGGAAGCCATCAACATGCCAGGTGTAATTTTGTCACAATTGGAAATGCAAACAAGAGCATCGGCACAATGGGCATTGACCATATATTCAACAGAATCAGCAATAATTTCACGTGAAGGTAAAGAATAAAGCATTCCATCATGCCCCATAGCAATCCCATCATCGATAGCAATAGTATTAAATTCCTTCGCAACACCCCCAGCGGCAACTATTTCTTGTGCAACAAGTTGCCCAAGATCTTTTAAATGTACATGCCCTGGTACAAATTGTGTAAAAGAATTTGCAATTGCAATAATGGGTTTACCAAAATCCCCATCTTTCATCCCTGTTGCACGCCAAAGACCACGAGCCCCTGCCATATTGCGTCCATGAGTTGATGTTCTTGAACGATAAAAAGGCATTATTTCTTTCCTTGAATAATTTAAAATTTCTTCTCTGTTGTGCTGCAACCTAACCATAAAGGCAAGAATTTTAGCGCTAAAAGCGAAAAATATTGTTCTACCGAAGAATTTGAAACTCTAAAAGACTAAGACTCTTTACAAAATTCAATTTGATAACCATTATTGTCCATAATAAATAAGATTATCTTGTGTATTATTTTCTAATTTTAATAAAATATAACAATAGCTTACAGAAACCCAAAAAAGCACAATTAGATAATAACCAATGTCAATTGAATTCATGATGAATAGACTTTTGGATCGTGATGTAATACATTAATTTTTTAATTATTTTTCTGGAGATAAAATTTAAACCCCATTGCTATTTTGGTATTGGGCTGTATATTATAATTATAAAGTTGGCACACTATTCCAGTTTATGGATCTAATTTACGTTACTCTTGAATCCCTTATTACAGACCATCACCTAATCAATGGTTCTTATAATGTCTTCTAATAGTAATAGAGCTTTTGTTTAGCAAACAATTTATTATATTTTCGTTTTCATTAAACTTATATTTCTATGATCGTTAAAAATTCAAAAAGGCATAGAATAAATGAGTGCGCAGAAACATATTACGAACTTATTGAATAACTTTTAAAAAAAGATTTAGCATGAAAATCGCAACATTTCTTAACCGATATATAAATCTTCTTTTCAAATATTTGCTTTATATTGAGAAAAATACCATAATCTTTTTGGTGGAGCTAAGCGGGATCGAACCGCTGACCTCTTGCATGCCATGCAAGCGCTCTCCCAGCTGAGCTATAGCCCCATAAAAGATATCCTCTCTTCCCAACAAGAAGATTAACAGTCTAAAAAGATTCCTAAAACGAGAAAAATCGAAGATCAAGAGGAATTTGTCTTCTACAAAACGAATACAAAAACCTTCTTGTTTTCTTTAAGTACCATCATCGTCTGGAACACTACCACCAATAATGTCGGTTACATCGTCATCTTCATCACCTTCAGTGTGCGATAAAAATGTATCGTCATCATCTCCGAGATCCATATCATCATCTTCCAAAATAGGGAGATCATCATCCTTAGAATCGTCAACATCGTCTTCCAGTAACATAAAAGCAGACTTTTCAAGTGCTGTATCAAGCTCTTCAGTGTCAACTTCTTCTTCGCTACTGGCTTCAGCTGCTGCAACCTCAAAATAAGAGCGTGGATAAGAAAGCCCTGTATAAGGTGATACAATAGGATCACGATTAAGATCATAAAATTTCTTTCCCGTTTCCGGGTCAACACGTTTGGTTCCAAGTTCTTGTTTTGCCATGGACCGTGCCTCTTTGGTTAGTTACAATTTCATCTAAAAACGAATTTAAGGTGCTTAAGCGAAAAACAGTGTATTTGTCAAAGATAAATGCATCATTTCACACGAATTTTCTCATGACGCTTATTAAAGTGTGTGTTAAAGAATACTTAATTTTGTAAAATTCAGATAAAATTAAATAAGCTTCTATGCAAAAATCAATACCCGCGACAGCTCAAAAATCTACCAATCTTTCTGGCACAATCAAAATACCGGGCGATAAATCAATCTCTCATCGATCTCTTATATTAGGGGGGCTTGCAAATGGTGAAACACATATTCACGGGCTTCTTGAAAGCGATGACATTTTGCAAACAGCTGCTGCTATGCAAGCTATGGGAGCCCATATTCGTAGGGAAAATAATCTCTGGATCATTCGAGGAACTGGGAACGGCTGTCTTTTGCAAGCGCCAACACCTTTAAATTTTAAAAATTCTGGAACAAGTGCTCGCTTGATTATGGGGATGGTCGGCTCTTATCATATGAAAACAACTTTTATTGGCGATTCTTCTCTTTCTAAACGACCAATGAAACGTATCCTTGATCCTTTGTGTTTAATGGGTGTTACGATTGAAAAAACATATGGTGATCATTTGCCTTTAACGCTTTATGGTCCTAAAATGGCTAGTCCAATTTGTTATCGTGTACCAATGGCTTCTGCCCAAGTTAAATCAGCAATTCTTCTTGCAGGTCTTAATACTCCCGGTATTACTACTGTTATTGAACCAATCCTTACCCGAGATCACACGGAAAAAATGTTAAAAGCATTTGGGGCTGAACTTGAGATAGAAACAGACAAAAAAGGTACACGTTTTATTCATCTGAATGGTCAACCACATCTTACTGGACAAATTATAAATGTTCCAGGGGACCCTTCTTCTGCTGCTTTTCCACTCATTGCAGCCCTTCTTGTGGAAGATTCTGATATCATTATTGAAAATGTTCTCATAAACAACTCCAGAATTGGTCTTATCCAAACATTGTGGGAAATGGGAGCTAAAATTGATCTTTTAAATCAACGCCAAACAGGTGGAGAGGATGTTGCCGATCTACGGGCCAGATCATCAATATTAAAAGGCGTAACTGTACCTAAAGAACGAGCCCCATCAATGATTGACGAATATCCCGCTTTAGCAGTAGCAGCAGCCTTTGCTAAAGGTAAAACAACTATGTTAGGGATTGAAGAATTACGCGTTAAAGAATCAGACAGGCTTTCTGCCATTGCTCAAGGATTAAAAATCAACAACGTAGATTGTGAAGAAGGCGTAGACTTTTTTATTGTTCATGGACAAAATTCAACAAAAAGTCTAGGAGGCGGATACGTTACAACATATCTTGATCATCGAATTGCAATGTGCTTTCTTGTTTTTGGATTGGCGTCAGAAAAACCTGTAACCATCGATGATACGCGAATGATTGCCACCAGCTTTCCAGAGTTTATCCCCTTAATGCACCAAATTGGAGGTCAAATTCTTTGAAACCTTTTGTCATTGCAATTGATGGTCCAGCAGCTTCTGGTAAAGGAACATTAGCCCGCAAAATTGCAACCCATTATCATCTTCACCATTTAGATACTGGTCTAACTTATCGTGGTGTTGCATATGTACTTTTACAGCAAGGACTGGCTCTTGATGATGAAACCAATGCTATCACATATGCCACAAAGCTTGATTTTAAAACTTTAGATTCAAATCTTCTCTCTTCTCATGAAATTGGCGAAGCGGCTTCAAAAATAGCAACTATAGTGGCTGTGCGTGAAATTCTTGTTGCAAAACAACGCAATTTTGCCAAAACTCTGCCAGGTAGCGTACTTGATGGGCGCGATATTGGCACTGTTGTCTGCCCTGATGCAAATATAAAATTCTACGTTTTTGCAAACGCTCAAATACGTGCAAAGCGGCGTTATCAAGAAATTTTAAAAAAAGGAACACAAGCAAATTATCATGAAATTCTTGCTAATCTTAAACAACGCGATAGACGGGATTTAACCCGCAAACAGAGTCCTTTAAAACCAGCAAAAAACGCCCACTTGCTTGACACGTCAGAATTGAGTATAGAAGAAGCATTAACAGCTATGTGCACCTTTATTGATCCTATCATAAAAGCCCATACAGTTAAATAAAATCACCCTGGTGATTCCAGCTTAGCGCTAATTTCTTTTTCCTGTATTAAAGATAAGAAATCGTGGAATTACTCTATATTAACACTAACCCAGCGCTCATACCTATAAAGGTATATATTTAGGAGTTCTTATGTCACAATATAATCCCACAACAGCGGATTTTGAAGCTCTTTTAATGGAATCCTTTCAAACAAACGATCTTACTGAAGGATCCGTTGTGAAAGGTCGTATCATTGCAATTGAAAAAGACATGGTCATTATCGATGCTGGCCTTAAAGTAGAAGGGCGTATTCCGCTTAAGGAATTTGGCACAAAAGGTAAAGATGGTTCCTTGCAAGCTGGTGATGAAGTTGAAGTTTATGTTGAACGCATCGAAAATGCAATGGGTGAAGCTGTTCTATCACGCGAAAAAGCACGCCGTGAGGAAAGCTGGACTCGCCTTGAAGAAAAATTCAATGCTGGTGCGCGTGTGGATGGAGTTATCTTTAGCCAAGTTAAAGGTGGATTTACAGTCGACCTTGATGGTGCTATCGCTTTCTTGCCTCGCAGCCAAGTTGACATTCGCCCTATCCGCGATGTCGCACCTTTAATGCACAATCCGCAATCTTTTGAAATTCTGAAAATGGATCGTCGCCGTGGTAATATTGTTGTCTCACGCCGCACGGTCTTAGAAGAAAGCCGTGCTGAACAACGTTCAGAAATTGTTCAAAATCTTGAAGAAAATCAAATTGTTGAAGGCGTAGTTAAAAATATTACCGATTATGGTGCCTTTGTTGATCTTGGTGGAATTGATGGTCTTTTGCATGTCACCGATATGGCATGGCGGCGTATTAATCACCCATCTGAAATCCTTACAATGGGTCAAACTATTAAAGTTCAAATTATTCGTATCAATCAGGATACACACCGTATTTCGCTTGGGATGAAACAACTTGAAAATGATCCCTGGGATAGTATCAGTGAAAAATATCCAGTTGGTAAGAAAATTACGGGTGCTGTTACGAATATCACCGATTATGGTGGTTTTGTTGAAATTGAACCAGGAATTGAAGGATTGATTCATGTCTCTGAAATGAGCTGGACGAAGAAAAATATCCACCCTGGAAAACTCCTTTCCACATCACAGGAAGTAGAAGTTGTTGTTCTTGAAATCGATCCTTCTAAACGGCGTATTTCCCTTGGTTTAAAGCAAACATGTGAAAATCCATGGGTAGCTTTTGCCAATAAATTTCCTGTGAATTCACAAATTGAGGGTGAGGTTAAAAATAAAACGGAATTTGGCCTTTTCATTGGCCTTGAAGGTGACGTTGATGGAATGGTTCACTTATCTGATCTTGATTGGAATCGTCCTGGAGAACAAGTTATCGAGACTTACAACAAAGGCGATATCGTTAAAGCTGTTGTTCTTGATGTTGACGTTGAAAAAGAGCGTATCTCTTTAGGAATTAAGCAACTTTCCTGCGATAAAGTTGGAGAAGCAGTCGCCTCTGGTGAATTACGTAAAGGTACTATTGTGACCTGTGAAGTTTCTGGAATTAATGAAAATGGCATTGATGTGAAACTCATTGATCACAATCTTGAAACGACTATTCGCCGCTCTGATTTGGCTCGTGATCGTGATGAACAAAACCCTGAACGTTTTGCTATTGGACAAAAAGTTGATGCTTGTATCACCTCATTCGATAAAAAAACGCGGAAACTGTCAGTATCTATCAAAGCCTTGGAAATTGCAGAAGAAAAAGAAGCAGTAGCACAATATGGATCAACGGATTCTGGTGCTTCTCTTGGTGACATCCTTGGTGTGGCCTTAAAAAAACAAGAACAAGATTGATAATCAATAGTTAAAATAAGACTGCTGATTTTTTAGTGGTCTTATTTATTATTTATTGAAAATATTTTTTTGATTTTTCAGTGATCTGATAAAAAAATTTAAATATTTTTAAATAAAAAACTCATTTTCCACTAACCATTCATGACTAGGATAAAATATCAATAATTTATTAAATAAAAAGAAATTTGCATAATTGAATGGCAATAAAATATTATGGTACCCACACTATTTTTCATGAAGTGGTTCTTTTCTCAAAAAACAGAGATTTGTTATCTTGCTGATACTGATTCTCCCATTCGTTCAACTGATAAATCACAAGAAGAGCTTTATCAATTAGGCCATGATATAGCTTTGGGTAAAAAAATTTTTCTTCCTGAATACAAGGGAGAAAATGATTTTCGCAAACGATTGAGTGAAAACGCAAAACTTATCCTCCATGCTTTTCGCATTAGCGATGTTGCCGCACGTAACAATGAAACTATAGCACCATCTGCTCAATGGCTTATTGATAATCATTATACCATTGATAAAACCGTACAGCAGTTACGCCGCAATTTTCCAAACAACCTCACAAAAAAAATCCCTCCTGATGAACAAAAAGCAGGAATTCCACGTATTTTTGCTTTAACCTGGCTTTATATTGCCCATACAGATAGCAGTTTCTCACAAGAAACCCTTACAGCTATGGTTAATGGCTTTCAGGAAGTATGTAACCTTAAAATTGGCGAATTGTGGGCCTTGCCTTCTGTTATTCGTATGATTTTAATTGAAAATGTTCGTCGTCTTTCTTTGCGTATTGAGCAAACACAGCATATGCGCTACTTTGCTAATCAAGCAGCTAACAAAATTACCCTTGCGAAAAATGAGACTGAATTACATAATCTGTTTACTCTTTATGAAAAATTCACTGCTAATTTAACCTTTTCAACTCATTTATTTTATCGTCTGCGAGGTGCGTCTGTTGATGCTACAATGGCACTGACTTGGCTTGAAAAGCAATTGCATCATCATGGCAGTAACCCAGAAATTGCAACAGCTGATGAACATACACGTCAAACAAAAGACGGTGTGACCATGGGTAATATTATTCGTACCCTTAAAACTATTGATGACATTGATTGGACAGCGTGGTTTGAAACCGTTAGCTATGTGGACTCTATCCTGCGTCAAAACAGTGATTTTTCTGAACTCGATTCTCAGTCACGTAATACTTATCGACAAGTGATTGAAAAAATCGCATCTCGTTGTTCACTCAGTGAGTTGGAAGTTACGCACAAAGCCGTAGAAATGACGCAAACCTTTCTTGAAGATAATGCTCATCAAAATAGTTCTTCTATTGGCTGGTACCTTATCGACAATGGGCGTTATACCTTTGAAAAAGCTTGTAATTACACACCATCCCTTTTCATAAAATGGATACGCGCTTATCATCGTTTAAAAGTAGGAACAATTGCAATTCCTGTTTCTATTTTAACGTTCATTCTTTTATTTGCAATTTATACTCTATTACAGATATCCAGCCTACCGCCATGGATAAGTCTTATTTTTACCGCTTTGGCGCTTTTTCCTGCCATGGAGGCTTCTTTTTCCTTTTTTAATACTGTTGTTTCATGGTGTATCCCACCCAACCAGCTCATTGGTTATGAATATAAAGAAGGGATTCCTAAACACGCACGTACAATGGTTGTCGTGCCCACTTTAATTACATCATATGATTATATTGATGAACAAGTGCGCAATCTTGAAGTACATTATCTTTCTAATTCGCAAGGTGCTGTTCATTTTGCACTGATTACAGACTGGGTAGATTCTTCATTAGAAGAAACACAAGATGATCTTGATTTGTTGCATTATGCACAAGAGAGCATAGCTAAACTTAACCGCCGCTATCATCGTGATGATATTCCTTTGTTTTTTCTTCTTCATCGCCGACGTTCTTACAATGCTAGCGAAAAATGCTGGATGGGATGGGAACGTAAACGTGGTAAACTTCATGAACTCAATCTTTTACTACGAGGAAATCAAAATACAAGCTTTTACACTCCAGATCCACGCCTTCCTTTAGATTGTCGTTTTGTTATGACTCTGGATTCAGATACACGTTTAACACCTGAAGGGGTCACTAAACTTGTTGGTAAGCTCAACCATCCACTCAATCATCCTGTTTTTGACCCCCAAAATGGAACAATTGTAAAAGGCTATAGCATTTTACAACCGCGTATTACACCTTCTCTTACAACAGGAAAAGAAACATCAATTTTTCAACAAATTTTTTCTACCAATCGTGGAATTGATCCTTATGTCTTTGCTGTCTCTGATATTTATCAAGACCTTTGGGGAGAAGGAACTTTTACTGGCAAAGGTCTTTATAATATCGATACATTTGAGCAAGCACTTAGTGGAAAAATCAAAGAAAACACTGTTCTTAGTCATGATCTTTTGGAAGGGAGCTATGCACGTGCAGCACTCGTGAGCGATGTAGAAGTAATTGAAGATTACCCAACAGCCTATAACACTGACGTTGCTCGTCATCACCGTTGGATTCGTGGTGATTGGCAATTATTACCTTATCTTTTTAAGCGTTGTCAAATTAATCTTATGAATCGCTGGAAAATCCAGGATAATTTACGCCGTTCTCTCACACCACTTATATGGCTAATTGCAGCAATCATGGGATGGTCTATTTTACCATTAAAAATGGCAACCATCTGGCAAATATTTTTATTGCTCAGTTTATTTATCTCTCCAATTCTAGGTATGATTCAGACATTTATGTCATTTAGTCTTGATCATTCTTTGCGTGGACAGCTGCAATTAATTTTAAGCACTATTACTTCAACGACTGCAGAAATATTTCTTAAAACTACTTTTATTGCTCATTCAAGTTATTTTACAACCGATGCAATCATTCGCACTTTCTATCGCATGCTGATTTCAAAACAATATCTGCTTGAATGGAAAACCTCAGCTGCAACAAAATTAATCCCCAATAGTTTAGGCTTCTATATTCTCACAATGTGGCCAGCATCACTGATTGGCATTATTGCCATAGCACTACCTGTATCATTTTGTAGCGTGACAAGTTTCATTGCTTTGCCCTTTGGACTGATGTGGTTTTTCTCACCACTCATTGCGTGGATTGTTAGTCAACCAGCAACATTCCAAGATATGCTTAATATATCTTCAGAAGATGAAAAAGCACTTCGGTGTATCGCACGACGAACGTGGCTTTATTATACAACTTTTGTCAATGCGCAAAACAATTATTTGCCACCCGATAATTTTCAAGAAGACCCCGACCCTCTTGTTGCTCAGCGTACATCACCCACCAATATTGGAGTTTATCTTCTTTCCACTATTGCCGCACGTGATTTTGGTTGGATTAGTTTCAAAGATACTATTACACGCATCAAATGCACATTAAGCACCCTTGAAAAAATGGAAAAGTTCCGTGGTCACCTTTATAATTGGTATGAAACGGACACACTTAAACCTCTATCGCCGACTTATGTTTCAACAGTTGATTCAGGTAATCTTGCTGGTCATTTGGTGACACTCTCTTCAGCTTTAAGTGAATGGGCTGAAACACCTGACATTTTCTTACAAAGTGATTTAGCAGGTTTATTTGATGTTAGTGATATTCTTGAAGAAACTTTAAAAGAGATTCCTGATAATCAGCATATTTCATGCTCCTTACGCCAACAGATCGAAGAATGCATTGCTCACTTTCGTTGTGTTGTCAGTACTCTCAAAGAAAAGTCAGAAACTGTAACTTTGTGCACTATTAATCTTCCACTTGTAGCTCGTGATATTGTTCTCTTAACAGATGAGCTTGATAAAAAAATTCAAACAGTAGAATCTGCTCGTATACTGTCCTGGGCTAAATGTCTTGTAGAAACCTGTGAAGCATATCACCATGATACTACTTATGAGTATGACATCAAAAAACTGCGCAAACAATTAAATACTTTAGCGACAAAAGCACGACAAATAGCTTTTGATATGAAATTTGACTTTTTAGAACAACCTGAACGACAACTCTTGTCTATCGGCTATCGTGTGCAGGAAAATAAACTTGATGAAAGCTGTTATGATCTTCTAGCTTCAGAAGCGCGTCTTTCAAGTCTTTTTGCAATTGCCAAAGGCGATATTAAATTCAAACATTGGTTTCATCTCGGCCGTTTACTCATCCCAATTGGTTGGAAAGGTGCTTTATTATCATGGTCGGGATCTATGTTCGAATATCTTATGCCTTCTCTGGTCATGCGTGAACCCTTAGGATCCGTACTGGATCAAACCAATCGATTGATTATTCGCCATCAAATACAATACGCCCGTAAACGCGGACTACCATGGGGCATTTCAGAAGCTGCATTTAATGCCCGCGATCATTTAATGAATTACCAATATTCTAATTTTGGAGCTCCAAACCTTGGACTTCAACGTGGTTTATCACGTAATGCTGTTATTGCTCCTTATGCTAGCATTTTAGCTGCGCAATATATGCCAACTCAAGCTATTATAAATTTAAAGCGTTTACGTGACCTTGGTGCTTTAGGAGCCTATGGGTATTATGATTCTATTGATTTTACCCCTTCGCGTGTGCCAAAGGGAGAGCGTTATGCTATTGTGCGTAATTATTATGCGCACCATCACGGCATGTCAATTCTTGCAATTAATAATGTCATTTTTGAAGGACGGATGCGCAATCGTTTTCATCGTGATCCCGTCATTGAAGCTGCACAATTATTATTACAAGAAAGAGCATCCCATCAAATTCCTATCATTCATGCCAAAGTTGCTAACCCAATGCGCAATGACACTGGAGAATTTGATAACGCCCCTTTACGCACTATTACAAACCCGCTTCTCAAACCTCGTGAGACTTTGCTTTTATCTAATGGCTATTATTCCACAATGTTAACAGCCAATGGTTCTGGTTATAGCCGTTGGCATGATTATGCTATCACACGCTTTATCCCTGATGCATCAGAAGATCAACAAGGTACCTTGTTTTTCTTACGTGATACACACAATGGGCGCTGGTGGTCTGCCACCAGTGAACCAACACGCATTGTCGAAGAAGAAACAGTCAGCATCTTCACAGATGAAAAAGCTGAATATACAAAAATAGTTGATGGTATAAAATCAACGCTCGAATGTTTTGTAGCATCTGAAGGTGATGGTGAAGGCAGGCGTCTTCAGCTTATGAATACAACCAACAAAGATCGCCTGATTGAAGTAACATCTTATGGTGAACTAGCGCTAGCAACCATGGATACTGTTTGTGCTCATCCTGTTTTTTCACATATGTTTGTAGAAACAGAAATTACTGATTCAGGTGGAACGATTTTAGCTAAAAGGCGCAAACGCGCCCCTAGTGATCCTGATATTCATATTGCCCATTTTGTCACTGACCCATCTGGAACCATCCCAAAGTCAGAAGCTGAAACTAACCGTCATATTTTTATTGGGGGTGGTCGGTCTATTCATCGTCCAGCTGCATTTGATCGAAATACCCATTTTAGTAACAGTCAGGGCTGTGTTCTTGACCCAATTATCTCAATCCGCTGTTATTTAAAAATTCCAGCACATGAAAAAAGAGAACTTATTTTTTGGACATTTGCTGCTCATTCAAAAGAAACGCTGCAAAATCATATTAAGCGTTATCGGCAACCTAATATGTTTCAGCGAGAATTCTCTATAACATGGACTCGTTCGCAAGTTTCACTGTTTCAAAATAATATTCGTCCCAGAGAAGCCATTGCTTATCAAAAATATGCAACACCACTTATCTACCCTGATCGAACGTGGCGTCTTCCCTCTAAAACGCTCGCTGATACTCTTGGAAAACAATCTGATCTTTGGCCAATGTCTATCTCAGGAGATTATCCTATTTGCCTTCTTAGAATTGATAATGAAACAAATATAACTGTACTACGTGACTTGCTTAAAGCACATGAATATTGGCGTATGCGGGGGTTAAGTGTTGATATGGTTGTTTTGAATGAGCAGACATTTTCTTACATGCAAGATACTCAACGTGCTATTGAATGGGCATGTGAATCCTATCGTCGTCATACCAACGAAATGAATGGAAACAAACACATTTTTACCCTTCAACGTGATCAAATTAATGAGCAAAGTTTCAAGACACTTCTTGCATCAGCCCGCATCATACTTCATGCTCAAAATGGGCCTTTATCTGAACAACTTAAATGTACAGAAAATATTGATTCCAATCTGATAACCAATAATAGTAGGCAAGATTTTAATCATCAACTAAATCACAGCAAACATAACAGAAAAAGGCAAACAGAACCGCAAGCTGAACAAAATCCATCTGCTTCTATTGGTATTATCGGTCAACAAAAACAATCATCTCCTCTTATCAATGGAAAAGATCTGCGTTACTGGAATGGTTATGGAGGGTTCAATGCGCATAATCATTATGTGATGTATCTTAATGGACATACTACCACACCACAGCCATGGATTAATGTGGTTGCCAATCGCAATTTTGGCTTTCATGTATCAGCTGAAGGGGCAATTTTCACCTGGGCCAACAATAGCCGTGATTACCACTTAACCCCCTGGACCAATGACCCTGTTTCCAACCGCCCAGGAGAAGCACTATATCTTGTTGATCGCCTTTCTTTAAAACGTTTTTCTCCAGTCTCTGCTGTTGAATGTGATGATAGTGTTGTTTACGAAGCTTGCCATGGTTTTGGATTTTCAACTTTTAAATCCACACATTCCGATATTGCATTAGAACTTACCCATACACTCGACCGAGAAAGGCCTATTCGTTTTTCTCGCCTTATCATTAAAAATGAAAGCAAAAAATCACGTAGTTTACGTCTTTATAATTACGCTGAGTGGGTTTTGGGCAATGCACGTACAAAATACGCTCCCTTTATTATTCCCTCTTACGATTCCAAACGTGGTGCACATTTTATTCAAAATCCCTATCATATCGAAAGATCTCAACAGGTTACTTTTTTATCAGCATCCGAAATACCAACCAGTGTTACAACCGATCGCTCCGAGTTTATTGGTTCAGCAGGAACAGTTAAACACCCTCATGCTATTTACAAAGCACAAGAACTTTCAAATACAGTAGAGGCAGGCCGTGATCCTTGTTCAGCATCAGCCTATGATATTTATTTATTACCGGGTCAAACAAAAGAGATCATCTTTTATCTTGGCAGCGCTGAAAATAGACAAGAAGCTGAAAAATTACTGGATCAAGCACGCATAGATGATTTTCAAGTTGTTCTTGCGCAACAAAAACAGCAATGGAATGATTTTGTTTCTCCTTTGCAAGTTAAAACTCCTGATCCTTCTTTTGATATTATGGTCAACCATTGGCTTCCCTATCAAATCTATGCATGTCGCATGATAGCGCGTGCAGCTTTTTACCAGGCCAGTGGTGCATTTGGTTTTCGAGACCAGTTACAAGATAGTTTATCTTTGTTATTGCTTAAACCACAATTAGCACGTGAACAATTATTAAGTGCTGTAGCTCGCCAATTTTTTGAAGGTGATGTACAACATTGGTGGTTTCCCGATACCAACGCTGGTGTCCGTACACTCATTTCTGATGATATAGTTTGGCTTGCTTATGGAACAGCCCTTTATGTCAATACCACTGGTGAGCATACATTTCTTGATACTCCTATTGCTTTTATTGAAGGAGCTCCTCTAAAAACGGGACAACATGATGCTTATTTTCAACCTATACAATCGCAAAAAATTGTAACACTTTATGAACATTGCGCTCTAGCTTTAGACCTCACTATCAAACGTTGTGGTCCACATGGTCTCCCACTTATTTTAGGTGGTGATTGGAATGATGGTATGAATTTGGTTGGCATTGAAGGAAAAGGTGAAAGCATTTGGTTGGGCTGGTTTCTTGGCACCACATTACAAGCATTCGTTCCTCTCGCTAAAAATCGCGGTGACAATGACCACGTTAAAGCATGGAGCAAACATCTTAAACATTTAATAAAAGCTCTGGAAAAAAATGGTTGGGATGGTGCTTGGTATCGACGTGGTTATTTTGATGATGCAACCCCTCTTGGTGCTCAAACAAATGCTGAATGTCAAATTGACGCCATCGCTCAATCCTGGGCTGTAATTTCTAAAATGGCATCTCCCAACCGCCAAAAACAAGCAATGATGTCGATGCTTGATCACTTATGTGATACAAAAGGTGGGCTTATTCGTCTTTTTTGGCCGCCTTTTAACAAAAGTACTCTCGAACCCGGATATATTAAAGGGTATCCACCGGGAGTTCGAGAAAATGGCGGCCAATATACCCATGGTGCTATTTGGAGTGTTATAGCACTTGCACAAATAGGTGAAATAGATAAAGCATATAACTTATTTTCCATGATAAACCCTATCACTCATGGTCAAAATCCTGAAATTTACCGTGTTGAACCCTATGTCATGGCCGCAGATATCTATGCTGTTGAGCCATACCATGGACAAGGTGGTTGGACCTGGTATACAGGTTCAGCAGGCTGGTTTTATCGCGCAGCAACAGAAACTATTCTTGGAATTCACATCCAAGCCAATCAATTATTTTTACGTCCACATTTACCCTCCTGTTGGCCTGAATATGAAGTAAAAATGAAATTTCATGAAGCTGTTTATATTATTAAAGTTAAATGGGCTTCAAAAGACACACTCAGTGTTAACGGCAAGGAATATGCCAACATTGATACAGGAATAGAATTACAAAAAACAGGTGTTCATGAAATCACACGTACCCTTAAGTCCTCAACTCACAAAAAATGAAAAGCTTTTTTTGCACTACTCACAGCTATAAAGTTGTTATAGTTTTTGCATTTTTTTTGATGATTATATTGACACGAAACAATTTTAGATTTCACTAAGATGAAAGAAAAGGGTAATGAATCATACAGATATTGCTAGACGCGTTTATAACCATACATGGAAACTTGACCCTATTATTCGTTCGCTTCTCGATACGGATTTTTATAAACTTCTCATGGTGCAGATGATTTGGGGACTTTATCCAAATGTTCATGTCACCTTCTCACTTATAAATCGCAGTAAAACAATTTGTCTTGCTAATGATATTGATGAAGGTGAGCTACGTGCTCAGCTTGATCACGCCCTTAGTCTACGCTTTACTAAAAAAGAAATAATCTGGCTTGCTGGTAATACATTTTATGGTCGCAAGCAAATTTTCAAACCGGATTTTCTCCATTGGCTTGAAAAATTTCAATTGCCTGAATATGAATTAACCCACAAAGACGGCCAATATATTCTACATTTTCATGGCCCATGGGCTTATAGCTCTATGTGGGAAATCCCTGCCCTTTCTATTATCAGTGAATTACGTTCACGCGCTGCAATAAAAAACCTCGATCGTTTTGCACTCGATGTTCTTTATGCCCGCGCTAAAGCAAAAATGTGGAGTAAAATTGAACGTCTTAAACAATTGCCTGATCTTAATATCGCTGATTTTGGCACTAGACGTCGCCATTCTTTTTTATGGCAACGTTGGTGTGTCGAAGCGTTAAAAGAAGGAATTGGCAACTCTTTAGTGGGGTCTTCTAATATCCTTCTAGCAATGGACACAGACTTAGAAGCCCTTGGAACAAACGCGCATGAATTACCTATGGTTATCGCTGCCCTTACCAATAATGACAACGATTTGCGCCAAGCACCTTACCAAGTTCTGCAAAATTGGAACCGTCATTATGGTGGAAATCTTTTGATTGTTTTGCCCGATACTTTTGGAACAGAAGCATTTTTACACAATGCACCAGATTGGGTAGCAGACTGGACAGGTTTTAGAATTGACAGTGCTCTACCCATTGAAGGAGGTGAACGCATTATAAAATGGTGGCAAGAAAAAGGAAAAAACCCACGAGAAAAATTATTGATTTTTTCCGACGCGCTAGATGTAGATACAATTGAAAAAACTTATCATCACTTTCATGGTAAAATACGCATGAGTTTTGGATGGGGAACCAATCTCACCAATGATTTTGAAAATTGTGCACCTCAAAGCATTGCAAATCTTAAAGCTGCTTCCCTTGTCTGTAAAGCCACCCACGTTAATGGCCGATCAACTGTAAAACTTTCAGATAATCCTGAAAAAACCATTGGAGATCCACAAGAAATACAGCGTTATTTAAATTTTTTCAATCCTGAAGCATCCGTTATCAAATCCATCAAGATTTAATCGTTAACTGATTGAATAAAAAAGAAACAAATTATTGTTCAACTCCAACAGGCAAATATTATCTCTATTTCTTTTAAATACGTAAAAATAATATTATTACGTGAACGGTTTTTATTGCCTGTTAAAATAATCTGAGCAGTACCTAAAAAAGTATTGACGCACAATTCCATTCACGGCTAATTTTTCATCAGTGCATACTTCATCTAGCAAACATGCCATTTAGCACTTTAGAAAATCTGGTAGGATGATGTGCGTATTAATATCGATAGATGAAAATTTTATCTTAAATGTTTTTAGCCCAAAAATTCTCTGAAAATAATTTCAATAAAACGAGAAAAACGTAAAACAGACTCAATAATAAAATTTTTTATTTTTGTAATGATGAAGATGATGACGTAGATGAGGATGGACGTGTTACAATATAAATAGCAATCGCTAACAAAACAATTGCAGCTGATAAAGCAAGCCATAAAGCAGGGTGTACAATTACTAAAAACAATAAAAAGCCGCCAGTCATACTCACCACAGCAAAAATTTTAACAAAAGGTGGGATGATTCTCTTTTCTTCCCATTGCTTAATAGGTAGACCAAAAATTCGATGATTATGCAGCCAACAATGAAAACGCGGTGATGAACGGGTAAAGCACCATGAAGCAACTAACAAAAAGGGCACAGTTGGCATAATAGGTAAAACCACACCGATTAAACCTAATACAATCATTAGCCAACCTAATATAGAATAGACCACCCGTAAAGGACGAGATATCTTAAAATCTTTTTCTATCATTTATTGCTGTTTCTTCTTTCACTCAGATACCACGATGTAAAACTTTACCCTTTATATATTTTAGCACATAATTTTACTGAACATTGCTCCATCAACAAGCATATCTTTAACAATGACTACGTCCCGAAATATAGGATAGTTTATGCAATATGATAACCATTTAAAAGTTTTCAAGAAATGAGAATAAGCTTTTACAGCATTCAAAAATAAAAAGGCTGCATGATAAATCAATGCAGCCTCTTAAATACGAATGCAGTGTTGGGAGGAGAAAATACTGCATTCATCGGCTAGACATTAGGAGGAAAATAACCTAGCTCCTCCTCATTTAATAAAAAGAAAAATTTAAAACAACATACAAAAATGCATGGCTACTATGCAAAGATCTATTATACTTGCTTTTCTTGAGTTGTAGCTTGTTGAACAAAGATCCATACAAAAACAGCAGCAAAGATCAGTGTCAAAATCAACACAATTGTAGAAGCAGAATCAGAACCAATGAATAAGCTTAGATAAATTCCTAGAAAACTAGAAAAAACAGCAACCAATACAGCAATTAAAAGCATAGAGAAAAACCGCTTAGTAATAAGATAAGCAATCGCTCCTGGTGCAATCAACAAAGAAATAACTAAAATAATTCCAACTGCTTTTAAAGCCGCAACAATCGTGAGAGAAATCATTGTTAACAAAGTATAATGGAGCATTGATATCTGTAGTCCTATTGCACGCCCTTGAATTGAATCAAAAATGTACAGCATAAAATCACGCCATTTTGTCCCCAAAATTAAAGTAACAATAATAGAAATTATTGCTGTCTGTGTAATATCGAGCCAATTAACGCCCAAAAGATTACCAAATAAGATATGATTTAAATCCAAATTACTATAGATTGCGGTTGCTAGAACTAGCCCCAAACCAAACATAGATGAAAAAACAACCCCCATAACTGTATCTTGTTTTATACGGCTATTGCTCCCTAAAAAGCCTATTATGATAGCACAAATCATACCAGCAACGAAAGCACCAAAAACAATTAAAATCATTGTAACATTTGCTGGATGTAGATGATGAAACCAAGAAAACGGCAAAGAAGTTAAAAACGTTATCACCCACGGTGTTGTCATATAACCAATAACCACACCAGGAAAAACTGCGTGAGAAATCGCATCTCCTAAAAGCGCCCATCCTTTTAAAATAAGAAAGCAAGAAAGCATAGCCATTGGAATGGAAAGAATAACCGTAATAGTCATACCCTTAATCATAAAAGAAAGCTGAAAAGGAAGTAGTAATTGATCTATCATATTGTTATCATATTTTTTTTGCTACTCTCACACGCAAACGAGCAGCGAGAAAACCGTATTTGGGAGAAAAAATAAAAGCTATAATAAACAGAAATGCTTGGAAAAGCACAACAACACCACCGGTATGCGCATTTAAAAAATAACTCACATAAACACCTAATACACTTGTAAATGTTCCAATCACCACTGCAATTATCAAAAGGTTCACAAAGCGATCACTCAAAAGATAAGCTGTAGCTCCTGGTGTTACAACAAGACAAATAACCAAAAAAGCTCCTACCGTTTGCATAGCAGCAACAGTACAAGCGGCAAGTAGCGTAAAAAAGAGAACTTTCAATAGCTTTACATTCAATCCAAGAGTACGTGCATGACTTTCATCAAATAAAGAAACTAATAAATCTTTCCACTTTGCACATAATATCAACAAAGAGAAAACACTAATACAAACTAACTGTAGAATATCTGATGAACTAATTGCCAAAACATTTCCAAGAACAATCGTATCAATATTAACAGCCATTGGTTTTAATGACTTGAGAAACAATCCAAGAGCAAAAAAGGAAGAAAAAGTTAAACCAATAATTGTATCTTCTTTCAGTTTTGTCCGATGATTAAGAAACAACATCGCTGCTGCTGCTGCCCCACCAGAGAAAAAAGCCCCAAGTGAAAAAGGCAATCCTAAAAGATAAGCCCCAGCAACTCCAGGCACAATTGAGTGGGAAAGTGCATCACCAATTAACGACCAACCCTTTAACATTAGAAAAGCCGAAAGAAATGCACAAACACACCCAACTAACCCCGAAACCCACATTGCATTGACCATATATTGATAGTTGAATGGCTCAAGTAACCAAGACATCATGAAACGTGCTTCCGCTCTCGATTGCAGCCAAAAAATAAAGGCTCCTCACCATCCGAAAAAATATTATCTTTTTTTCTACCTTGGAAATCAATATTATGACGGTGTAACGTACCATCAAAAGTTCGTTCAAGATTTTTCTGCGTAAAAACCATTTGTGTCAATCCAGAAGCTAAAACAGTTCCTTTTATTAAAACCGTACGATCACAAAACTCAAAAACAGAGCTTAAATTGTGGGTAGAGACTAATATTATTGCACCTTCTTTACGCAAATCTTGTAACAAAGTAATAATTTTATCTTCCGTTTTAACATCAACCCCCGTAAATGGCTCATCTAATAAAATAGCTTTTGCCTCTTGTGCTAAAGCACGTGCTAGGAAGACACGCTTTTTCTGTCCACCAGAAAGCTCCCCAATTTGACGCTTAGCAAATGCCAACATATCAACACGCTCCAAAGCAGAACGGACGGCCTCGCGATCTTGCGCGCGTGCATAGCGAAAAAAATTCATATGGCCGTACCGCCCCATCAATACAACATCCTCAACAAGAACAGGAAAATCCCAATCAACGTCTTCACTCTGAGGTACATAAGCAATAAGATTTTGTTTCAAAGCCTTTTTAACCGGCAAACCTAAAATGCGAATTTTCCCCTTTGAAGGTTGTACAAACCCCATAATAGCTTTAAATAACGTTGACTTTCCTGATCCATTAACCCCGACCAATGCTGCAATCGAACCAATTGGATTCTCAAAATTTACTTCGCGCAAAGCTGTATGCCCATTGCGATAAATCACTGTTACATCTTGAACAGATATTCCAGATTCAATCATTGACCTTTCACCCATCAGATAACCCCTGGGCAATACGCGCACTTGTAACACGTAACAAATCAATATAGGTTGGAACCTCACCGCCTTTCTCACTTAGTGAGTCAACATAAAGAACACCGCCATAACGAGCGCCTGTTTCTTTTGCAACTTGTTTAGCAGGTGCATCAGAAATGGTGCTTTCAGAAAAAATGACTTGAATACGATATTTGCGAACCATATCAATAACATGTTTAACTTGCTGTGGTGTTCCCTGTTGATCAGCATTAATTGGCCACAAATAGAGCTCTTTTAAGTCAAAATCACGAGCCAAATAGCTAAACGCACCTTCACTGGTCACAAGCCAGCGCTTATCTTCCGGCAATGCCTCTAATTTAGCCTTGATTGGATCAAGACTTAAACGAATCTTCTGCTTATAAATTTCAGCATTTTTTTTATAAATACTAGCATGCTCAGGATCATACTTTACAAAAGCATCGCGAATATTATCAATGTAAGTCAAAGCCAAAGTCGGTGACATCCACGCATGAGGATTTGGTTTACCGCTAAAAGGCCCCTCGCCAATTGCAATTGGGGCAATACCTTCTGAAACAACAACGCTTGGGACATCCTTGATATTTTGAAAAAATTTTTCAAACCAAAGTTCTAATTCTAATCCATTCCACAATATAAGGTTGGCACCTTGCGCACGCATAAGATCACGCGGTGTAGGTTGATACTCGTGAATTTCAGCACCTGGCTTGGTGATGGATTCAACATCAGCAACATCACCTGCTACATTACGCGCCATATCAGCAATAATAGTGAACGTTGTAACAGCTTTAAACTTGTTAGCACTCAAAGCTAAGCTAGGAATTAAAAAGATTAAACTCAAAAAAAAAGTAGTAAAAAATGCTTTTACTTTCATCGACCTACTTTCTATTGCAAATGATTTGCATTATCAGTTAGCAGTTAATTTTTATCTTTGCAATAAAAAATTATCCAAAATAACAATTTTTTCTGTTATTTTCAGTTACTTAAAAAATTCTTTTTTACACTGAAAAATGTTTATAATTTTAATAATAGTCTACCGATATGAAAATCAATTTTGAAATGTTTTCCTAGCCCTTTAAATGCTCACTAACACTCAAAAAGTACCTAAAAGCGCGCTTATGTATAAAATTCATACAACAGGATAGTAACCAACTTTGCAAACTATAAAATCAACAACGCAAACATGCACCTGTTGCTTTAGTAACATTTTCAACAACCTTCAAAGCAAGTTCTTCAAGATCTTCATCTGTTAAGGTTCGTTCAATGGGTTGAATAGCAACTTCAATCGCTACAGACTTTTTATCCTCACCAAGATTTGGATCTTCAAAAAGATCAAAAACCTGCACTGAATGAATAAGCTTTTTATCTGCCCCACGTGCAGCATTAACAATCAAAGAAGATGCTATTTCTTTATCAACCACAAATGCAAAATCGCGTCGTACCATTTGAAAAGGTGACAACTTTAAAGGAGAACGAATTTTTGTTGCTTTTTTCTTTGGTTCCGGAATTTGGTCAAGAAAAACTTCAAAACCACACAAAGGACCGCTAACATCTAACTTTTCTAATGCATCAGGATGAAAAACACCAAAGAAACCAAGAATAATCTTCGGCCCAAGCTTAATGACACCTGAACGACCAGGATGATACCAATCAGGCGTTTCAGTCCCAATTTGTACTTTGCTAATATCTACACTACACGCTTCCAAAACAGCTAATGCATCTGCTTTGGCATCAAAAACATCAACCGCCTTTGTATTTCCACTCCAAAAACGTCCAGATCCCTCAAATTTTTCTGTACCACGACGAATACCACCAGCAACACATTGTTGTTCATCAGGTGTATCGCCTTTATAGATACTTGAAACTTCAAACAAAGCAAAATCCAAAAAACCACGATCAATATTTCTCTGCGCAGCAATAAGCAAACCAGGCAAAAGAGAAGGACGCATCACAGACATATCAGTTGCAATAGGATTTACTAATCTAAGCTGCGCTTGACCACCTCCAAAAGTTAGCGCTTGCTTTTCAGAAATAAATGACCAAGACACAGCTTCCACCATACCTCTACACGCTAAAGTCCGACGAGCAATGCGTGAAATAATTTGTGGAAACGTTAGAATTTTATTATTTCCCTCAGCAAAATCTTTTAACGGTATAGGTTCAATTTTATCTAACCCATAAATTCGTATCACTTCTTCTACTAAATCAGCTTTACCAACAACATCAAAGCGCCATGTTGGCACTTCAACCGTAACCACATCTCCTTCTCCTCTAATGCCAAATCCAAGCTGCTTTAAAATAGTAATAGCTTTTTCACGTTCTATTTCTAAATTAGTCAAACGTTTGATTTCAGAAAATGGAAAGCTGATCTGTTTAATTTCTGGCTTCTGATAGCCAATAACCTGCACTTCTGATACTTCACCACCACAAAGATTCAACACCAGCTTTGTTGCAATCTCAAGCCCTGATTCCATAAAAGCTGGATCAACACCCCGTTCAAATCGATAACGCGCATCACTGATAAGGCCTAATGTGCGACCTGTTTGCGCAATACTGCGTGAATCCCAAAGAGCGGATTCAATAATGACACGCCGTGTCATTTCATCACAACTCGTCCTGACACCACCCATAATGCCAGCAATAGCGACAACCCCCTCTTCATCTGCAATGACACAATCCTTAGCTCTCAAGTTATAAATTTTACCATTCAGAGCTTGAAGCTGTTCACCTTCACAACCGCGACGTACTCTTAGAGCCCCTTTAACCTTATCCGCATCAAAAACATGAAGCGGACGACCAAGATCAAAACTTATATAATTTGTTATATCAACCAGCGCATTAATCGGTCTCAAACCGATTGCATTTAAACGTCGTCGCATCCATTGTGGTGACGCATTATTTTGCACATTGCGCACTTCGCGCCAAGAAAAGCCTAAACATAGTGATTTACTTTGCAAAAAATCTAAAGTAACTTGAACTGACGTTTCAAAAGAGGCATCAAACTGCGGTATTGATAATTCTTTTAATCGCCCAATACCGGTTGCAGCTAAATCACGAGCAATTCCACGAACACCCGTGCAATCAGAACGATTAGGCGTCAATCCAACATCAATCACAGGATCATTCAAACCTGCATAATCTGCATACGATACTCCAAGAGGAGCATCCTCTGGTAATTCAATAATCCCATCATGCTCATCTAGAAACTTAAGCTCTGCTGATGAACACATCATACCAAAACTATCAACACCACGGATTTTTCCCACAGATAACGTTATATCAAGCCCCGGCACATAGGTGCCTGGCAATGCAAGAACACTAACAAGCCCAACACGCGCATTTGATGCCCCACACACAATTTGCACAGGCGCACCAGACCCTGTATCTACTGACAAAATTTGTAATTTATCTGCATCAGGATGTTTTACAGCTGTTAAAACCTTTGCATTCACAAAGCCTGCTAAAGAAGCATAATCTTCAACATGATCAACCTCAAGACCAATAGCTGTCAGTTTATTACAAATTTCATCTAAAGATGCATCTGTTTCTAAGTGATCCTTCAACCAAGACAATGTAAATTTCATCTTAAAACCTCACATGAAAACTGTGACAAAATTATACATTGCTCAAGCCAGTAAAAAGGGCAGGCACATCAAAGCAACGAAAACCATAATGATTCAACCAACGCAAATCAGTTTCAAAAAAAGCCCGCAAATCAGGCATACCATATTTTAACATAGCCATACGATCAATCCCCATACCCCACGCAAATCCTTGATACTCATCCGGATCAAAACCAACATTCTTTAAAACATGAGGATGCACCATGCCACACCCTAAAATTTCCAACCAATCATGACCTTCTCCAAACCTCACTTCTGAACCGGAACAATTACATTGAATGTCTACCTCCATAGATGGCTCAGTAAAAGGAAAAAAAGATGGGCGAAAACGCATCTTCACCGAAGATACTTCAAAAAAGGCTTTACAAAAAGTTTCATGAAGCCACATCATATGTGCAATAGTGGAAGTTTTATCAACCACCAACCCTTCCACCTGATGAAACATCGGTGAATGAGTCGCATCAGAATCCATACGGTAAGTTTTTCCAGGAATAATAATGCGTATTGGTGTTTGCTGCTTTTCCATCACACGAATTTGTACTGGCGATGTGTGCGTACGCAATAATTTCCGATTTCCTGCCTTATCCACATCAAAAAAAAAGGTATCGTGCATTTCGCGCGCGGGATGATCTTCAGGAAAATTCAACGCAGTAAAATTATAATAATCTGTTTCAATATCCGGCCCTTGCGCAATAGAAAAACCCATATTTGCATAAATAGCTATAATTTCATCAATCACTTGCGAAATAGGATGAATACGACCACGCTCTATAGGCGAAGAACGAACAGGCAAAGTTATATCAATTGTTTCCTTTGAAAGGCGTACAGCCGTTGCATGACGCTTGAGAGTATCACGCTTTTGCGCCCACAATTCTAGAATACGATTTTTTAACCCATTAAGTATAGGCCCGACTTTATGGCGTTCATCAGCATTCATCTTTCCTAATGCTTTTAATCTTTCAGAAATGCTACCTTTTTTACCCAATGCCGCAATACGTACTGCTTCAAGTGCCTGTTCATCATTGGCCGCTTCTAAAGCTAAACAAATTTCTTGTTCTAGACGTTCAATATCGTTCATATTTCTGCCTATTTTACATTAAAAAAACCGCACCAGTAATAACCAGAGCGGAATCTTGAATAAATAAATGCTTTAAGAAAACGCAACTGGCTTACTTGACTGCGCCTTCAAAAGCATTAGGCGTTGTGTCTTTTAAATATTCTAAAGCCTTCTTTGCAGAAACCACTAACGCAGCAAACGCTGTGGGTTCATAAATAGCTATATCAGACAGAACCTTACGATCAATCTCAATACCAGCCTTTGACAGACCATCAATAAAACGTCCATAAGTTAAACCCTCCAAACGAACAGCTGCATTGATCCGCTGAATCCACAAAGAGCGAAAAGTACGTTTACGGTTTTTACGATCACGATAAGCATATTGCTTTGAACGATCAACCGCTGCTTTAGCTGCACGAATAGTATTTTTACGCCGACCACGAAAACCTTCAGCTTCTTTGAGAACTTTTTTGTGTTTAGCGTGAGCTGTAACACCTCTTTTTACACGTGCCATATGATAATCTCCTATGAATCAAAAGGGCAAGGCTTAAAGGCCATTCGGTAAATAATACTGAGTAATTTTTTTAGCATCTGATTCAGCTAGAATCATTGTTCCACGTGCATCACGAATGAACTTATTAGAGCGTTTAATCATACCATGACGTTTGCCTGCTGCTGCTGCTTTCACCCGACCTAGCGCAGTAATCTTGAACCGTTTCTTAGCAGATGATTTGGTCTTCATTTTGGGCATTTTGCTACTCCGTATATTTAAAATTGATCAAATTGATCAAAACTTGAATAAGCATTTGAACAGCCACGGCATGCCCTGCCGGGCAGTTCCAACCATGCTTTCATAAGTCAGTATGCATAAAATAGCAAGGCCGTATTAAAAAAAAACAGGAGCTCCATTCCCTTTAACTTCAACCAAGGGTGCTGGAATGGCATTTGTTTTAATCGCTGCTTTGCAAAGATCAGCAATGATACACTGTGTACAGAGTGCTCTACGCGCCTTGCAAATGTAACGCCCATGTAAAATAAGCCAATGATGAGCATAATGCATATAATGCACTGGTATAATTTTTACTAACTTCTCTTCAACTACTTCTGGTGTTTTACCTGGTGCTAAACCAAGGCGGTTTCCAAGGCGCAAAATATGCGTATCTACTGCTAAAGTAGGTTGGCCAAAAGCAACATTCAAAACAACATTAGCAGTTTTACGCCCCACACCAGGTAAAGCCATAAGTGCCTCACGACTATCAGGCACTTGTCCACCATATTGGTCAATTAAAAGGCAACAAAGTGCGTAAATATTGCGTGCTTTTGCGCGCCAAAGACCAATGGCACGAATATAAGATGCGATTCCCTCTTCTCCTAATGCAACCATTTTTTCCGGTCTATCTGCAAGAGAAAATAACTTTTGTGTAACCTTATTAACACCAACATCTGTAGCCTGAGCTGAAAGAATAACTGCAATCAAAAGAGTAAAAGCATTCGTATATATAAGATCGCTTTTGGGAGTAGGACGTTGAATAGAAAAACGACGAAAAATTTCTGCAATTTCATCTTCTCTATATAATGTTCCGGCAATTTTTCGTGCTTCTCTCAATTGCCTTGTCTTTTCAGTCATTAAACTCTTTCTCATTTCTCTTGAAGTCATTTGCTCACGCTTAACCCACATAAGAGAAATACGAAAAACGCTTTTTAAAAATTTGTCAATTGATCACTTTAAAGAGTAACTATTACAATGACCCATAATTCTATCCTTTTCTTCTTGAATTTGGAAAAAGAATAAAACATCACAACACGTTGATATAACTAACAAAGTTTACACAAATTATACACAGTGAGTATTTTCATAAAAATAATGAGAAAAGTTATACGCGCATAACTTTAGCCGTTATGGAACTAAGACATAATTAAATTTAAATTTCCTCTAGAAGAAGATCAACTGATTATTTACAGTAAACAAACAGTTAAAACCATTAATATTTCTATCATGGTATAACTTTGCATAAACTCTAACGCATTTTTCTTCTCACTAAAGATATGTATAGCATGAGTACTGAGTTGAAAAATAATCTTTTATCAACTATTCTTTAGTTATTAAAATTCAAAAAAATGCAAGAGATCCAATTCAAGTCAGCAGTGAAAATAACAAAAGTCAATGCATAAGGGACAAATGAAATGAGTGAGCATAAACAAATCTTGTCACTACAAGACACACCCCATTCTAATGCAGGGCAGATTGCTTATTTAAAAAAAGTTTGTACAGATGATCTAGCTAAAAATTTTCCAGATCTTCCACCAATGACTCCAGGTATTACAATATGGGCTCTCTTTGGTGAAACAGGTCATCCAATCATTTTATCCGATGAACGCTCTCTCGCTCTTGCAGGTGCCAATGAACATGAGTTACAAATTGTCACATTGCACTAAATTATTTTAAAAAAAATTATGAAATTATCCACTCCACGAATTAAACGCTGTGATCATTTTATGATCTTAAATCCTATTACACAGGCTATGTAGATAACTATCTCTTTTAGAAATGAAAAAGAAACAATTTTAATTTCAGTGATATTATTATTAAAGAAATAGACCATACCATCCTTCATCAATATAAGCTTTAAAACTTAAAAAACTTCAACTAAACACAATAAATCTGACCTACAGAAACAGAAGTGATCAATCATTTACTTGTACATCATCCACGACAAATGTGGTTTTTTTTAAATATTTAATGACTTTTTAAACCGCTATTCGCACAACCTCTTCTAGCGCCATCCACACATTCTTAATTGTTGATCATAACGTCTCGCCATTTTATTCACACGTTGCGCAACTTCTGCAATCGCTGGGGTAGGACGGCCTCTATTGCGGGCATAAGCACTGTGCCCCATGTAATAATTTAAATAAAGACTATACGCATCATTGGGTTTAACACCATTGCGTCTAACACTTTGACGATGATACCAAGCAACAAAATCAGCAGAATCAGCAAAATTAGTCCGTCGTGCAGAAGATCTTCCAGTAGAACGGATATAGACTGCCCATGTATTATCAAGTGCTTGAGCATAACCGTAAGCTGTTGAACGACGCTTCCATGGAATAAAACCGAGAAGTTTTGTACGCTTAGGACGTGCATTATGACGAAAACCTGATTCGATATTAATCGTTGCAAGAATAATAGACGCAGGAATTCCATGACGCGTTTCTGCATTCCTAGAAGCTTTTTTCCAATTATCAAAAAAACCATTTTTTTGCGCTAAAATAGCGCAAGCATTATTCGTATAGGTGGGAGGTCTGGCTGCACAACTGCCCAAAAAAAATACAACTGTCCCCAATAATAAAAGGTGCCGCATCACCTTATGTTCCCTTATAAAAAGATAAAAACAAAATACAAATATTTCAAAATTCTTATCAAATTAATAAAAGATAAAATCATTCTATATTTTTTCAAGAATTCCACTTCACTGCTCATCATTCAAACGCAATGTTTGTGGCTGAACATGAGCTGTTATTGACTTTGGCATAAAGTCATTTTCTTTTAATTCGAAAGCTTCAATACGGCTAGCACGCCTCATGATTTTAGAAGACGATGTTAAAATTGCCTCAATATCTTCGCCTGTTTTGTAAAAATGTTTTTGCAAAGAGCGAACACGCATATCCATTCGTCCAAAGTCTTCCATTAACTTTGCTACCTCTGATTGGACCAAATGTGCTTGTTCACGTATCTTTGCATCTTTCATAATGGTTTGTACAACTTGAACAGATAACATCAACAAAGATGGCGATACAATAATTACATGTGCACGATTAGCTTTTTGTACTAATGGTTCAAAATCTTCATAAATTGTTGCAAAAATTGATTCTGATGGCACAAAGAGAAAAGCTGTATCATGTGTTTCTCCGGGAATTAAATATTTTTGTGCAATATCACGAATATGGACATCCATATCAGTACGAAATTGGCGTTCAGCTTTTTTTCGTTCTTCAGAAGAAGACGCTTTACGCATAGCATGCCAAGCTTCTAGAGGAAATTTAGCATCCACAACAAGAGCTGGTGCTTTATTTGGCATATGAATGAGACAATCTGGTTGTTTTCCATTTGAAAGAACCGCTTGAAAAACATAAGTATTAGCTGGTAAAGCGTCAGCAATAATAGCTTCCATCCGCCCTTGACCAAAGATACCACGTGTCTGCTTATTGTTTAAAATAGCCTGCAGCTGAATAATTTGTCCAGTAAGCGATTGAATGTTATTTTGTGCTGCGTCAATTACCGCTAAACGTTCTTGTAAACGAGTCAAATTTTCATAAGTAGACTTGGTCTGCACCTGAAGAGTTTGACCTAAATTAGTTGTCATCCCATTGAGTTGCTCGCGAATAGATTGATTTAATTCAGCTTGTCTTTGACCAAAAATTTCTGCCATTGTCTGCATACGCCCTTGCATTTCAGCTTGGGTTTTCAACAATGCAGCCATCTGTATTTGCATTTCATGAGCGTGTGCAGCCACTTCAATAGCCTTTTTCCGGTTACTGCGTATAATCATCATAACCACAAAACTAGCTAGTAAAAATAAAGCTATAACTTCATAAAAATGCCTATTCAAGAGTATCAAAGAAAAAAACGAATCAAACATAACAAGCAATATAGCGATTTTATTACGAAAAAGCGCGTAAATCTCTTATTCAATATTGACCAGTAATAAACCATTGATTAATTTATTTCCATGCTAATGAAATCTTTAGTTACTTTACCCAACCCGATTCTACGTGAAGTTTCAAAACCTGTCGAACATATCGATCTAGCTATCCTAAAGCTAGCAGACGATATGTTGGAAACCATGTATCACGCTCAAGGCATTGGTCTTGCTGCTATTCAAATTGGTGTGCCATTACGTATGTTGGTCATAGATGTTGCTGAAAACAATGCTCCTAAAAATCCGCTTGTTGTGATCAATCCAGAAATCTTATGGTTATCAGATGAACGGAATATTTACAAAGAGGGGTGTCTTTCTATTCCTGAATATTATGCACAAGTTGAACGTCCTAAACGTCTTCGTGTTCGTTATAGAGATCGTGAAGGAAAGCAAACAGAAATTGAAGCAGACAATCTTTTGGCCACTTGCCTACAACATGAAATCGATCATTTGAATGGCTGCCTTTTTATTGATCACATTTCAAAAATCAAGCGTGATATGGTAATTCGAAAATTAAAAAAACGCGCAAAAGAAAAAGACACACAGAAAGTAATTGTGTGATGGTATTACGATTAAGCTTTATGGGAACACCTGATTTTTCTGTACCCATTTTACATGCTTTATTAGATGCTGGTCATGATATTGTAGCAGTCTACAGCCAACCTCCCCGCCCAGCAGGACGGCGTGGTCTTAAATTGATCCCTTCCCCTGTCCAGAATGCAGCGCAAGCAAAATCCATTCCCGTTTTCACCCCTCAAAGCCTCAAAACATCTGAAGAACAAGCTCGATTTGCGGCATTATCTATTGATGTTGCTGTTGTTGCAGCTTATGGATTACTTTTGCCAAAAGCTATTCTCGAAACACCGCGTTTTGGTTGTTTGAATATTCATGCTTCATTATTACCGCGCTGGCGAGGTGCAGCCCCTATTCAACGCGCGATTATGGCAGATGACCAAGAAACTGGAATAATGATTATGAAAATGGATGAAGGGCTAGATACGGGGCCTATCGCTTTATCCCACTCAATCACTATTACCAATAATATGACAGCTCATGAACTTTCAAACAAACTTTCACATATAGGAGCAAAGCTTATAGTAGAAGCTCTATCAACTCTTGAAAGAAACCAACTCAAATTTACCCCGCAACCCTTAGAGGGGGTAACCTATGCCGCAAAAATTAAAAAAGAAGAAACCCGAATTGATTGGACGCAATCTGCACAATCCATTCACAAACGTATCTGCGCACTCTCTCCCTTTCCTGGTTGCTGGTGCATCATGGATATTGGTGGAAAACAAGAACGGGTGAAAATTCTTGGAAGTCGCGTAGTGGAAAACCTCTCTCTTGAAATTAGTCGGATAGAAGCAAAAAATCTGATTATCCATTGTGGAAAAGGGCAAATAGAAATAACTCACCTCCAACGATCTGGCGGTAAAATTCTCGACAGTTCAACATTTTTGCGGGGAACAAGCATTTCTGCAGTTTTCTGATATGACGCGCTTTAAACTTACTCTTGAATACGATGGCTCAAATTATGCTGGCTGGCAACGTCAAGCAGAGCTGCGCACTATACAAGGTGCTATTGAACAAGCTATTTTTAACTTTAGCGGCCAAAAACTAACCATCATTGCAGCTGGCAGAACCGATGCTGGTGTTCACGCTATAGGACAAGTCGCGCATGTTGATTTTATGAAAAATTGGCACGCTAATACTGTACACAATGCACTTAATGCTCATTTGCAGCAACAAGGCGAAGATATTGCTATTTTAAATGTACAAAATGTTCCAGATAGTTTTCATGCACGATTTTGTGCAATTAAACGCTATTATCTCTTCAAAATTCTCAATCGTCGCTCACCACCAGCTTTAGACGCTAAACGTGTGTGGTGGCTACCAAAACACCTTAATACCGATGCTATGCACGAAGCGGCTCAAAAGCTTGTAGGACAGCATGATTTTACTACTTTCCGGTCAGCCCACTGCCAAGCTAAAAGTCCTATTCGTACTCTTGAACGGCTAGATGTTCAAAGAAAAGGAGAAGAAATTTTCCTTTATGCACAGGCTCGTTCTTTTCTTCACCATCAGATCCGCTCATTTGCAGGAAGTCTTGTGAAAGTTGGTACTGGACAATGGACAGCTCAAGATCTTGAAGCAGCTCTTAATGCCAAGGATCGTGCGCGCTGTGGTATGGTCGCACCTCCTTCAGGTCTTTATTTGATGAAAATTGATTATTAACTATTTTAAAAAACGTCTTTTTAAACTATCAAACTAGCTTATAAAAAGAACGAATTACTTCAAAAGCTTGTTCTGCTGTATTGACAAACGTCAAAAGATCCACATCAGAGGAAGAAATCATACCTTGAGAGGACAAATAATCAAAATTGATAACATTGTTCCAAAATTCTTTTCCAAATATTAAAATAGGAACCTGTTTCATACGACCTGTTTGCATTAAAGTTAATGCCTCAAACAGCTCATCCAAAGTGCCAAATCCTCCAGGAAAAACTGCCAATGCTTTCGCTCGTATTAAAAAATGCATTTTTCGTATTGTTAAATAATGAAAATTAAAACACAAATGCGGAGTCACATAAGCATTAGGCCATTGCTCATGAGGTAAAATAACATTCAAACCAATTGTTGGTGCACCAACATCATCAGCACCACGATTTCCTGCTTCCATTACCCCCAGCCCTCCCCCCGTTGCAACTACGAATTCGCGATATTTTGTGGTGGCAGAATAACGTGAGCATAAACGCGCAAATTCTCTTGCCTCATCATAATAATGGGACATATCTTGCAAATTCTTCTTTTGTTGTTGATTTTTCGCTGCCCATGCTTCTTGCCCAGGCTCAGGAATACGTGCTCCACCAAATAAAACAACAGTTGACTGAATGCCGCATTCCTGAAAAACTATTTCCGGTTTTAAAAACTCAAGACCAAGGCGTTGTGGACGTAATTCAGGACGCATAATAAATTCTTGATCCATATAAGCTAAATGGTAAGTAAGTGAACAGCGCCTGTGGCGCTCAGATATTGTATCCACCTGTCGCCTCACCTCCTTTTCAGAGGAAGATAATATATTATTTTTTTCTTCCCTTTTTACCATGCTTTTATAGCCCTTTTTTCATATACCTGTTACACTCTTTTAAATCCTTTTATTGACTACACACATTTCTTCACGTAGGCCATAAACCATAAATCTTTATGCTTTCAATTTGCTTAATGGAACTTTAGCAATGACCACTATAACACAACTTGAAACGATTATCGAAAAAGCATTTAATAATATCGATTTTATCAATACCTCTACAAAAGGTGAAATTCGTGACAGTGTTGAACACGCATTAAATCTTCTAGACAAAGGCGAAATCCGCGTAGCAAAACGCCAAGAAGATGGTCAATGGCATATTCATCAATGGCTGAAAAAAGCTATTCTTTTATCGTTTAAACTCAATCCTATGCGCATCATGTCTGGTGAAACAAATGAATCGTGTTGGTGGGATAAAATACCTTCAAAATTTTCTGGATGGCAAGAAGCTGATTTTAAACGGGCTAATTTCCGCTCAGTTCCTGGCGCGATTGTACGCCATTCTGCTTATATTGCACCCAACGTCATTTTGATGCCATCATTTGTTAACCTTGGTGCCTATATAGATCAAGGAACAATGATTGATACGTGGACTACTGTTGGTTCTTGCGCTCAAATTGGTAAACATGTTCACCTTTCTGGTGGAGTCGGCATCGGAGGTGTTTTGGAACCACTGCAAGCAGGTCCAACAATTATTGAAGATCATTGTTTTATCGGTGCACGTTCTGAAATAGTTGAAGGTTGCATTATTCGTGAAGGTGCTGTTTTAGGTATGGGAGTTTTTATTGGAAAATCTACAAAAATTATTGACCGCACAACAGGCGAAATTTTTACAGGTGAAGTACCAGCTTATTCAGTTGTTGTTCCAGGCTCTCTTCCTGGAAAACCGCTACCAAACGGTGAAGTAGGTCCCAACCTTTATTGCGCTGTTATTGTCAAACGAGTAGATCAAAAAACACGGGAAAAAACATCCATTAATGACCTCTTACGCGACTAAAAAGTGCTACTTTAAAGATCCCCTTTCGACAAACATCATGTTTAAAGCCAAATCAATTAAAAGGTTAACATTTTCCTTTTAAAATTACTTACTCATTTTAAGTGCTTGAATAAAGGCTGACTGCGGAATTTCTACCTTCCCAAACTGACGCATGCGCTTTTTGCCTTCTTTTTGTTTTTCTAACAATTTACGCTTACGGGTAATGTCACCACCATAACATTTTGCTGTCACATCTTTGCGTAAAGCACGAATTGTTTCACGTGCAATAATTTTACTACCAATTGCTGCTTGAATTGGAATCTGAAACATATGTTGAGGAATAAGATCTTTAAGTTTTTCGCACATAGAACGCCCACGTTTTTCCGCTATAGTGCGGTGTACAAGCATCGACAATGCATCAATAGGTTCTCCATTGACTAAAATAGACATTTTAACCAAATCACCTTCAGCATAATCAATTATCTGATAATCAAAAGAAGCATATCCCTTTGAAATTGACTTTAATCGATCATAAAAATCGAAAACCACTTCATTGAGAGGTAAATCATACGTTACTATGGCACGTGTCCCAACATATGACAAACTAACTTGCACCCCACGTCGTTCTTGGCAAAGTTCTAAAATTGCTCCAAGATAATTATCAGGTGTCATAATTGTCGCACGAATCCACGGCTCTTCAATGGAAATAATTTTAACACTATCAGGCATATCAGCCGGATTGTGCAATTCCTCAATAGAACCATTAGTCATATGCATGCGATAAACAACAGAAGGTGCTGTTGCAATTAAATCCAAATTAAATTCGCGCTCTAATCGTTCTTGAATAATTTCAAGATGAAGCAGCCCTAAAAAGCCACAACGAAAACCAAAACCCAAAGCAGCCGATGTTTCCATCTCAAAAGAAAAGCTCGCATCATTTAAACGCAATTTTCCCATAGCTGCACGTAAATCTTCAAAATGAGCTGCATCGATTGGAAAAAGACCACAAAAGACAACCGGTTGAGCAGGTTTAAAACCAAGTAACATATCTTCACAAGGGCGGCGTTCTTCAGTTATAGTATCCCCAACTCGCGTATCAGCAACTTCTTTAATAGAAGCAGTTATAAAACCGATCTCTCCTGGCCCTAATTCATCAACCTGTATCATTTTTGGAGTGAACACTCCAACTCGTTCAACGGGATATTTTGCTCCTGTGCCCATCATACGAATGATCTGACCTTTTTTTAACACACCATCAATTACCCGCACCAAAACAACAACACCAAGATAAACATCATACCAACTGTCAACTAGCATTGCTTTTAATGGCTTTGTAACATCGCCAACGTGTGGAGGAGGCAGTTGCATAACAATTGCTTCTAAAACATCCACAACACCTAAACCTGTTTTTGCCGATATTTCTAACGCTCCAGATGCATCGATACCAATTACATCTTCTATTTGCTCTTTAATACGCTCAGGTTCTGCAGCTGGAAGATCCACCTTATTGAGCACAACAACCAATTCGTGATTATTATCAATGGCCTGGTAAACATTTGCCAACGTTTGCGCTTCTACTCCCTGACTTGCATCCACAACCAATAATGAACCTTCACAAGCCGCTAGTGAGCGTGATACCTCATAAGCAAAATCAACATGGCCAGGCGTATCAATAAGATTTAAGATATATGTTTCACCATTCTTTGCTTTATAATGCAAACGCACTGTTTGTGCTTTAATAGTAATCCCACGTTCGCGCTCAATATCCATAGAATCGAGCACTTGATCTTTCATCTCTCGTGTCTCAAGGCCACCTGTCATTTGAATCAAGCGATCAGCCAAAGTTGACTTTCCATGATCGATATGTGCCACAATGGAAAAATTACGGATATAATTGCGATCTATTGTCATACAAGGCGATTTAGCAAAGAATAGCGCAAAACGCAAAGACCAATTATATATTCTTGAAAACCTTTAAAAGAATGGAGGTGAAGATCACTTGTAACCCCCTTAACTTGAACAAAGATTAAATTTTTATTTGCTTCAATTACAATGACAATCAACCAATATGAAATTCTCCATTTTTGTTTTTACCAATTATAAACTCTACGCACTTTCAATAAACTGACTCTATTCAAAAAAATCGTCATAAGAAAGAATTGATATAGGAGGCAAGAAGTTAATTGATTTTTTTATTCACTACGCCCTTTTTACGCCATTGCGTAGGTTGTAACTCAGCTATTACAATCCCAATTATAATAAGCAAACCACCTAATAATGCCGAAATAGATAAACGCTCGCCAGCCAAACGCCCAACAATACCAGCCCAGACAGGTTCACCTGCATAAATAAGTGTTGCGCGAGTAGGTGAGACAGATCTTTGTGCCCAGTTCATAGTCAACTGGATTACCGTACTCATTAGGGCCAAACTTAAACCTACATTTAGCCAAACCCACGAAAATTCAGGAATATTTTCTCCCATTAAAGGCATACAGAAAAATGAAAAAACACCACCAAAAAATAACTGTATAACCGTTATACGCCGACTATCAACTTTATTTGCAAAAAAACCAATAAGAATAATTTCCCCAGCAATCGCTAAAGCTCCTAGTAAAGTAAGAATTTCACCTTTTGAAAAATCAATATCTTTAAATCCTTGCCCAGAAACCAACACAAGTCCGATAAAAGTAAAAGTAATACCAATCCAACTGGCAAAATGGGGTAGCTTTTTTAAAAAAATCCATTGCAATATTGGAACCATCGGTACATAAAGCGCAGTAATAAACGCTGACTGACTACTGAGAATAGTTTGAAGCCCCGCTGTTTGCAGAGTGTAACCAAAAAACATTCCCAAACCAATACTCATACCAGCAAAAATTTCATAAAAAGTTACGTCTTTCATAGAACGCCAAAAAATCAGCCCAGATATAAGCGCTGCAACAATAAAACGAAATCCCACAAAAAAAAGTGGTCCACTATACTGTACTGCAATATGAATAATTAAAAATGTAATACCCCAAAGTATTGTCGCAACAAATAATGCTAATTCTTGCTTACTGAATAAAAAGCGTCTTAACTGCTGCCTTTCAGCCATGAAAGGTTCCATCCTAAATCAATCCCAATACGTTTTATGAAACGATAAGCGTCCCAACTCCATGTTCGGTAAATAGTTCAAGTAAAACGGAATGAGGTGTTTTACCATTCAAAATAACTACACCTTCCACACCATTTTGAATAGCTTCAATACAAGTTTCTACCTTTGGAATCATACCATCTGAAATTGTTCCATCTTTGATAAGATGCTCAGCCTCAGAAATTGTCAATTCTTTTAAAATTTTACCCTCTTTATCCAATACACCAGGAACATCAGTTAGAAATAAAAGGCGCTTAGCTTTTAAAGCACCAGAAATTGCCCCAGCAAAAATATCAGCATTAATATTATAAGTTTTACCGTCGCGGCCCGGAGCAACTGGAGCAAGTACCGGAATCATTTCAGAACGCGCTAACAGATCTAGTAATGTTCGATCAATTTCAACAGGTTCACCAACAAATCCTAAATCCAAAACACGTTCAATATGCGAATTAGGGTCAATTATAGTCTTATAAGCTTTTTCAGCAAAAACCATATTACCATCTTTGCCACAAAGACCAATTGCCCATTCTCCTTCAGCATTGATGAGAGCTACAATCTCTTTATTGATTGAGCCTGCTAAAACCATCTCAACTACTTCAACGATTTTTTCATCAGTTACGCGTAAACCATTCTCAAATCGCGATTCGATACCCATTTTCTTCAAAATCTCAGCAATTTGAGGGCCACCCCCGTGAACTACAACAGGATTAATGCCTGATTGTTTCAGCAAAGCAATATCACGTGCAAATGCCCGCCCTAAAGCAGGATCACCCATAGCATGTCCGCCATATTTTACAACAACCGTTTTATTTTCATATTTTTGCATGTAAGGCAAAGCAGATGACAAAAACGCTGCCTGTTTTTCGAAAACATCTGCGGCAGTATTTGCAATATCACCCATCAAAAGAGTCTCCTCATCATTTTTTGCCCTCTTTTATAAAGTTTAGAAAATGAAAACAGATTCAAAATACATTCTTCTCTATTCAACTCTTAAAAATCATCTGATTCTTTTCAAAATTTCGTTTACAATAAATGAAACTAGATAAATGTACCTTAAGCAATTACCGATACTGGAGTGTTTTAAAAGAGGAACAAAAAATATTACCGTTTTATAATCTTACTTTATAAAAAGTGCTAGGATAATATAGAAAATTTTTTGAGAAATGTTATATGATTACTGATTAAACCATATAATAACGCCTTTAATAAAAATAGCTTGTAAAAAAATTATGGTTTTATGGAGGAAGTGTATTTCCTATAATGCAATTGATTGCCATATCACCAATCAAGAAAACGATTCGGAAACCGTGTAATAATCCCTAATACATAAATGCGTTATTTCACCACTGATTACACATTGTTTAATGGAATTCAAGCTTTAGTGATTTTTGTGTAAAAACTAACCATTTCAAAAAGATTGTTTTTGATCTCTACGTCTACCTTTTAAGATTTTTAATTTTTATCATGAAATTATGTTGATCATCCTTAACCTTAGGCAAAGGATTGGCCATTTTCATATTTTCTAAAACAACCCTGTATAAATACTTTAGAGATTATAATTACAAAAAAATTGTCAGTTAACTGATTTTAGAATGTTCTGACAAATTTATTCAGAACATTCACGTGTACTTTTTATCATTCCTTTGCTATGTCTATCTATAAATTTTGACCAGCAATATTTTCAAAAAATTCTTTCATACGTGAAAAAAAACCGTGTGATTGTGGTGAATTTTCATGATTTGAAAGCTTATCAAATTCTTGCAACAATTCACGTTGTTTTTGCGTCAATTTTTGTGGTGTTTCAATAGTGATATGGATATAAAGATCACCCCTTGTTTGTTGGCGTAACGTAGGCATTCCTTTACCTTTAAGGCGGAATTGATGCCCATTTTGTGTGCCTTCTGGAACTTTTACTCGTGCTTTGACACCATCAAGATCAGAAACCTCAAACTCTCCTCCTAATGCAGCCGTAATCATTGAAATAGGTACACGACAATGAAGATCTGCCCCATCCCGCTGAAAAAATTCATGCGGTTTAATGGAAAGAAAAATATAAAGATCACCTGCAGGACCTCCACGAGTTCCAGCATCACCTTCACCAGAAAGACGAACACGAGTACCATCTTCAATACCCGCTGGAATATTCACCCGCAATGAACGGTTTGCTTCCACCCGCCTTGTACCACGGCATCTTGAACATGGATCCGTTATGATTTCACCACGACCATGACAGAGTGGACATGTTCGTTCAATGGAAAAAAAACCTTGTGCAGCACGCACACGTCCAGCCCCATAACAAGTCCCACAGGTTTGTGGTTTAGAACCTTTTTTTGCTCCCGATCCCTCACAAGAATCACACACAATGGAAGTGGGAATATTAATTTGCGCCGTTTTACCTGCAAATGCTTCTTCTAATGTCACTTCCATATTATAACTTAGGTCTGCACCACGTTCACGGCCATCACTACGTTTACGATGCCCACCGCCCATGATTTCGCCAAAAAAATCTTCAAAAATATCAGCAAATCCACCACCAAACGGACTAGCTCCTTCACGACCACCATTTTCAAAAGCAGCATGACCAAATCGATCATAAGCAGCCCGCTTTTGAGGATCTTTCAAAACTTCATAGGCTTCGCCAATTTCTTTGAATTTCTGTTCCGCTTCTTTATCCCCTGGATTACGATCAGGATGATATTGCATTGCCAGCTTACGAAAAGCAGATTTCAGCTTTTTATCATCACATCCACGCGTTACGCCGAGAATTTCATAATAATCAACTTTCATCATGTATTCCTGATAAATTTTCCGTCATCCATCTCAAAGATAATATTTATTTCAATCTACATTCTTTAAACAACAGAGTTATAATTTGCTCCCAAACAATAAAACCCAGCCTTATATTTCACAGGCCGGGTTTATTAACTTATAAATACATTTGCTTCAACTATTTCTTTTGATCATTAACTTCTTCAAAATCAGCATCAACAACATCATCATTTTTTGCATCTGTTTCAGTATCAGCCTTTTCTGCTGTTTCTGAAGCTTCATACATAGCTTGTCCAAGCTTTATACTAACTTCTGCTAATTTTTGCATCTTTACTGTTACCTCTTCAGTATCAGTGCCCTCAAGCGCAGTCTTTAAATCAGTCATTGCTGCTTCAATCTGACCTTTATCTTCAGGCGATACCTTATCACCATATTCAGCTAAAGATTTTTCAGTTGAATGGACAAGAGCTTCTGCCTGATTTCTTGTTTCAACACTTTCACGACGCTTTTTGTCTTCAGCAGCGTGTGCTTCTGCATCTTTGACCATATTCTCAATGTCGGCATCACTTAAACCACCTGATGCTTGAATACGAATCTGATGTTCCTTGCCAGTACCTTTATCCTTGGCTGAAACATTCACAATACCATTTGCATCAATATCAAAAGTAACCTCAATCTGAGGAACACCACGCGGTGCCGGTGGAATACCAACAAGATCAAACTGAGCTAATAACTTGTTATCATTAGCCATCTCGCGTTCACCTTGAAAAACACGAATAGTGACAGCATTTTGATTGTCATCAGCTGTTGAAAAAGTTTGCGATTTTTTAGTCGGAATGGTGGTATTGCGTTCAATTAAACGTGTAAATACCCCACCTAGTGTTTCAATACCCAAAGACAAAGGTGTAACATCTAAAAGCAATACATCTTTTACATCTCCTTGCAATACCCCCCCTTGGATAGCAGCACCCATAGCCACAACTTCATCGGGATTAACGCCTTTATGTGGATCTTTACCGAAGAAGCTTTGCACCACTTCTTGAATTTTTGGCATACGGGTCATACCACCTACCAAAACGACTTCATCAATTTCACCAGCACTTAAGCCCGCATCTTTTAACGCAGCTTTACAAGGCTCAATAGTGCGCTGAATCAAATCTTCCACTAATGATTCAAACTTCGCTCTGGTTAATTTCATCGTTAAATGCTTAGGACCAGATTGATCTGCTGTGATAAATGGTAAATTAACCTCAGTTTGCTGTGAAGAAGACAGCTCAATTTTCGCTTTTTCTGCTGCTTCTTTTAAGCGCTGCAAAGCCAGTTTATCATTTTTCAGATCAATCCCATGTTCTTTCTTGAATTCATCCGAAAAATAGCTAACCAAACGCATATCGAAGTCTTCACCACCTAAGAATGTATCCCCATTGGTTGATTTAACTTCAAAAACACCATCCCCAATTTCAAGAACAGAAATATCAAACGTACCACCTCCAAGGTCATAAACTGCAATAGTTTTTCCGTCCTTCTTATCTAAACCATAAGCTAAAGCAGCAGCTGTAGGTTCATTAATGATTCGCAAAACTTCAAGCCCAGCAATTTTACCAGCATCTTTGGTCGCTTGACGTTGCGCATCATTAAAATAGGCAGGAACAGTAATAACCACTTGTTCAACTTTTTCGCCTAAATAAGATTCTGCAGTTTCTTTCATTTTCTGCAAAATCATTGCTGAAATCTGCGATGGAGAATATTTCTTCCCTGCTTCTTCAACCCATGCATCACCATTGTCACCTTTAACAATTTTATAAGGTACAAGCGCTTTATCTTTTTCAACCATAGGATCATCAAAGCGGCGCCCTATCAGACGTTTAACCGCAAAAACCGTTCCTTCAGGGTTAGTAACCGCTTGCCGTTTAGCAGGTTGTCCAACAAGCCGCTCACCACTATCGGTAAAAGCAACAACAGAAGGTGTAGTGCGCGTTCCTTCTGAATTTTCAATGACCTTTGCATTTTTGCCGTCCATGACAGCAATACAGGAGTTGGTTGTCCCCAAATCAATACCAATTACTTTTGCCATATTTTAATCTCCATTCAGCAAGCTGTCTAAACCTTTATCAAGCATCTTTCCAAGACAGCTCCTTATCACATTTAAAGCCTGTTTTTGATTTCAATACTATAAACGATAACTCGAGAATCATCACAAGTCTTGTTAATTCGTATATAAGAACAGCTTTTTACCCCTACAAGAGAATAACGAGAGAAATATTTCTAAAATAAAAATTTTCTTTAAATTTAAATAAGCATTCGTACTCTTAATATCTTCGCTAAAATATATTTCTACAACTAAGACAAGTACAATAGCATATCTCTCACAAAGCTGTAAATTACGCCTATAAAACTTGAAGGAATAAGAATAATTGTTCTACTTTTTTAGCCTTTATTTCTCATAGTAACTTAAAATATTCAAGAAAAAGTTTGTAAAAGCATTCTTCGTACACAATAAGTTTACATCAAATATTTCCAATCGGGCTTAAATAGATTTTATATTGGCTACAACAAAACAGACTCAATTAATAGACATAAGTATTTTCACCTCTTATAGAATTAAACTTATCTTTGAAAAAGCAAAACTCTTAATTCTTATGTACTCCCTAACTTATTTTTCTCTGATTATTTTGAATTTTTTTACCTCTTTAGTTAATATGTGCGCATCCCTTCCTTTTTCTTAATCATTCACACCAACATAATTTGCGCAATATTATCTTTTATTGATACATGTGAAGATTGTACTAAAAATTAAGATGAGTTTATTAAATGAAAACCACCCAACAATAACACCACGTCCCAAAATGGAGAATTTTATGGACACACACATTACTTATACACAATATGCATTTAAAACTATTATTATCTGCATCTTGTATACTTTTATTTTTGCCTTTATAGCTCTGCCTGCAATTGCAAATGTTAACCAATACAAACTTGGCGACTTAGAAATCATTTATCCCTGGACACGAGCAACACTTAAAAGTGCAAAAGTTGGTAGTGGTTATCTTCATATCATTAATCACGGTAATACTCCTGACCGATTAATTGCTATTTCAATGGATGGAGTACAAGAAACAGAAATTCATTCTATGACGGCAGTTAATAATATTATGCAAATGAAAAAACTGCTCAATGGCATTGAAATTCCAGGCAATGGTGAGATCATATTGAAACCCGGTGGCAACCATATCATGTTTATAGGACTTTCACAGCCATTTCAACAAGGCAATAAAATCAATGCAAAGTTAACATTTGAGAAAGCTGGTGCAATTAATGTTGACTTTTTCGTAGATGCTATAGGAGCTACGTCTTCTAAGCTAGATGCTTCTCAATAAACTTTTGCAGAGTCATATGATACGATAAAAATATAGATTTTTATGCTTCTTAATTTTTTTAAAGCACTATTTGAAGGTCCATAATCTATCATAAAAAACAAAAAATAGAGAGATTCTCGTCATTTCTATTATATCCGATTTAATATCAGGAATATGCATAATATTTGCTCGAATAATTTATCAAACGGCTTTACCATTGGTCCCTTCGTCTCAAAAATGAACATATTTTATAGCCCTTTTCCATAAGACTTTATTTAGACTTTAACCTTGTTTAGCAGCAGATTTGTAATTCTTATGATTGGACAACCTAACAGAAAAAATATCACACGAATTACAAACGATTAAAACCACTTTTTTAAGCGTTTCCTTAATGTTTAACTTCTCTGGTCAAAATAATCTTGTAACTTTCAATCTAAAATCGATTTTTTCTGCACCAAACTGAAAATTATTAAGTGCAACCTTAAAGATTGTTTTCTTTGTGTTCACAATTACCTAATATTGGTCAATAATTTTAGAAAAATTTAAAATCCTTTTACAATTTTCTTTCGTATAATAACAGCGTATCTTTAATAGCTCACCTTTTTCCCCTATATCACCATACTGTCAAAATAGATTAAGTGCATTTTATAAACTCCAACCATTAAAAATGAACTCTTTCATTTCTTCGATACAAAAATGATAGATTTTATAAAAAACGCCTTAATGAAAACTTACACTAAGTGAAGGAATCCTAACTAAGCAAAAACGCATTACAAAACTGCAAAGAAAAAATAGTCTTTACCATTAAGACGAAATGTATTTTACTTTGCCACAATTTGTACCATATTTGTTTTGCAAAAAAAATACGAACTCTCATATAACAGCTATGGGCGATTTTCTGCCACAGCGATAGAAAGGTCTAAAAAGCTATGAAGGATACTCCAGCAATCACTCAAACGATTGTACTTGTTGATGATGATCGCAATATTTTGACATCCTTATCTTTTGCACTTGAAACAGAAGGCTATCGGGTTGAAAGCTATACAGATGGAGCATCTGCGCTTAAAGGCTTAACGCTACATCCCCCTCATCTAGCTATTTTTGATATAAAAATGCCACGAATGGATGGAATGGAACTTTTGCGCCGACTGCGTCAGAAATCTGATATCCCAGTTATTTTTCTTACATCTAAAGATGATGAAATTGATGAACTTTTTGGGCTTAAAATGGGTGCTGACGATTTTATCACCAAACCCTTTTCTCAACGTCTTCTCATTGAGCGAGTAAAAGCTATTTTACGTCGTTCAAACGCTCGCAATCAATCGCTTCTAACAGGAACATCACCTGCCTCTTCTCTTAAACGCGGAGATCTCATCATGGATCAAGAACGCCACACCTGTACATGGAAAAACAGACCTGTTATATTAACAGTCACAGAATTTTTGATTCTCCAAACTTTAGCACAACGACCGGGAGTTGTTAAAAGTCGTGATGCTTTAATGGATGCCGCTTATAATGATCAAGTCTACGTAGATGATCGTACCATTGATAGCCATATTAAACGTTTGCGTAAAAAATTTAAACAAGTGGATGACGATTTTGCAATGATTGAAACACTTTATGGTGTAGGTTATCGTTTTCATGAAGTTTAGAGTTATTGTGTCACGACAATTTGAATAACAATCAAATCAATGATAACAAATATTCAATCGAGCACTGTACCAAATAAAACACCCAATAACGTTCCCCACGCACGGTTTCCTACGCTTGCTCATTTGCATTTTCGAGGACAGCGTTTATTTAGACAATTGTTTTTTTCTAGTCTTACACGCCGTATTGTCATTTTAAATCTTGCTGCCCTTGGTATTTTAGTTACAAGCATTTTGTATCCTAAACAATTTCGTGATAGTTTAATTGAAGCAAAAATTGAAAGTTTGCGCACTCAAGGAAAAATCATTGCTGGAGCCATTGCTGCTTCTGCAACAGTAGATACTAATTCTATTTTAATTGATCCTCAAAAACTTTTGGAATTACAAGCTGGAGAAAGTGTTACACCAACACCCCAATCAACCGACACTTGGGATTTTCCTATTAATCCGGAACAGATAGCTCCACTTTTACGCCGCCTTATCACACCGAAAACAACAAGAGCACGTATTTATGATCGGGATGCCACTTTGCTTCTTGATTCACGCGTTCTTTATTCCAGTGGTGTAATTTCTAGCTATGATCTTCCTTCCATTGAAACAAAACCAAGCCCATGGAAACGCCTATATTCATGGTTTTTACATGCACTCTATGGCGGTGGCCTTGCTCTTGATAGAGAGCAAGCAAAAAACAATGGTGATATTTATCCAGAAGTTTATCAAGCATTAAATGGTTCTTCAGCCACTGCCCAACGACGTAATAAGCATGGCCAATTGATTGTTTCGGTTGCTGTTCCTGTGCAACGTTATCGTGCAGTAGTTGGTGCTCTTCTTCTTTCGACCCTTAGTTCAGACATTGATAACATTGTGAAAGCTGAAAGGCTTGTTATTTTTAAAGTTTTTGCGGTTGTTGGTAGTGTACTTTTGGTGCTTTCTTTGTTTTTAGCCTATACTATTGCCAATCCATTGAGCAAATTATCTGCCTCTGCCAATCGTGTGCGTCATGGCAACAATAAGCGGGTAGAAATTCCTGATTTTTCAGAACGTGAAGATGAAATTGGTCACCTTTCAACCTCTATACGTGATATGACTAATGCTCTTTATACACGTATTGAAGCTATTGAACGTTTCGCTGCTGATGTGAGTCATGAATTAAAAAATCCTCTTACTTCGCTGCGCAGTGCTGTTGAAACACTACCATTGGCTAAAAATGAGGCAGCACAAAGACAACTGTTCGAAATTATCCAACATGATGTCCGTCGTCTTGACCGTTTGATTACCGATATTTCTGATGCTTCACGACTAGACGCAGAACTTGCCCGTGAAACTGCACAGATTGTTGATATGAGTCAGCTTTTGGAAAGTCTTATTCATGCCGTTCGTGAAGTATATCGTAATAAGCAAACTATTAATATCAGCCTTAATATTGTACCGCGCCCTCACGGTAAACCTTATCTTGTTTTGGGACATGAATTACGTTTAGGTCAAGTCATTTCCAATCTCATTGAAAATGCTCGTTCCTTCATTCCTCGTAATAATGGTGAAATTCGTATTACAATGAAAAATAATGTTTCAACTCTTATCCTAACTGTTGAAGATAATGGCCCTGGTATTCGTTCAGAGAGTATTGATCACATTTTTGAACGTTTTTATACTGACAGACCAAATGAAGATACATTCGGGCAAAACTCAGGGCTTGGTTTATCTATTAGTCGGCAAATTATTGAAGCCCATAATGGAACACTCACAGCTGAAAATATTATTGACCCTATACTTGAAAACAGCAAAACTGGTGCACGATTTATTATTGTGCTTCCCCTTGCCAAATAGAGCCTTTATCTAAGGCATAATAGCGTACAATAACAATAATATAAAATATTGCCATGCCAATTATCTCAAACTAGGAAATAAAGAGTTGTTGATTATCGGCTCTCTGGACAAAGAAAAATTATCCCTCTCTTGCCTTGTTTGACTGTATTGATTACCATAACCATAAAGTAAAACTGATTAATAATCAGAGTACGATATTGTAAGCAAAAAATAAAAAATTCCGTAAAATAATATTCCAGCAGATTTAAAGAGCATACTCAATTTGTAGAGCTAACTTTTACAATAAAATTTAGAAAATGAATTTATAAGCTGTATTATTCTTTTTAATCTTGAATATGAATGGTTTTCTATTAATCAAATTTTTGAGTTTGGGAATTGATACATTCTTTTTCTAAAAATTTTTAATTTTCATAAAATACAATTATAGCCATCTGTTGAGCTATCAAAATATTTTTTAGAAACATTCCTCTTAGTACACTGTAATGTTTTGTATAATAATAAAATTTCTTAAAAACAGAAAATTTTACTTTTTAGTAAGACACATTAGAGCGCAATTTTTTTGCCATTTTTTGAGTCAATAAAGACTATTAAGTGACTGGACTTTTCAATTTCCCCTTATCTAAACTGCATTCAGTTGCTATTAAAATGGATACATACTTTATCTCTTCACAAATCATATATCAAATTTATCGTTCTAGTATTCACGTAAAAGCTTTTTTTATTGATGACAAGCGCCATCTTTTTCAGCACTAATAATCTTATGAATTCAATTGATAAATATATAACGCGTTATTTCTGTCTACCAACTTATCTATCTCGTAACAATCGGTTCTGTTTTAGTTTACCGATCATTACATTCAAAATAAAGTATCAAGATAATTATCTTTTAACTATAAGGAAGCCTCATGCCACGTCTATTTGCTGCTATTAAAATTCCTCAAGACACAACGAAAATACTTATATCACTACAAAATGGCTTGCCAAAAGCTCAGTGGATTAACCCGAAAAATTTCCATGTTACCTTGTCTTTTTTTGGTGAAGTCACAGATTCCGTTGCCAAAGAATTGATTGAAGCCTTTGATACAATAAAATGCCCTTCTTTTATGCTCCAACCTAATGGTTTTGAAATTTTTGGCTCAAAAACTTCTCCTCACTCCCTGGTTGTTCGCATAAAACCTTGTAAAACACTCAGTCTTTTACATGAGAAAATACTATGCATTCAAAAACGTTTAGGATTAATTCCTGATGAAACACAATATATCCCACATATTACCCTTGCGCGGCTGCTTGATGTTAAATTGGAGAACCTTTCTTTGTATTTATCTGATCGGGGTGATTTTTCTTATCCTCCCTTTGCAGTTGATTACTTTGTTTTATTCCTGTCAAAAGACCCCTCAAGTGATACCCCTTATATTGTAAAAGGAAGTTGGCCACTTCAAGCGTAAAAGGCACTTAAACAGAGCATTTTTAAAAGCTTTTCCTCAAATTGCTTTAACGTAAGGTCGCACATAAACAAATATGCTGCTATAGTTTAAAATATTTTCTTTACTGATGTGTTGATGTTGAATCAACTTTAATAGAATCCTCTTTAAGCCCCCCCTTAGCTACACCAACCATAGCCGGACGCAAAACACGCTCACCAATAATATAACCAGCCTGAACAACTTGCTGTACAGTATTATCAGGAACATCAGCGTTAGGAATTTCAAACATCGCCTGATGAAAATGAGGATCAAATTTCTGCCCCTCTGGATGAATCTTTTTCACTCCATGACGCTCTAAAGCCGTCATCATAGCCCGCTCTGTCATTTCAACACCCTCTGCCAACATTTTTAAACCAGTATCATTTTCGCGTGCACCTTCTGGAATAGCTTCCAAAGCACGATTAAGATTATCAGAAACAGATAACATATCGCGGGCAAAATTGGCAATCGCATAAGCCCTTGCGTCAGCCACATCACGCGTTGTACGGCGTCGAAGATTTTCCATATCTGCAGCAAAACGTAAAAGTTGATTTTTTAGCTCCTTATTTTCATTCTGTAAATCAGCTAAGGGATCAGTAGACTCACCTTTTTTTTCCTCAACGTTTTCGCAAACCTCTTCTTTGCTCATTTTTAAAAGTTCATCAGCAGCTTTTTTAAGTGTCTCGCGATCATTTGGATTTTTTAGATTACAATTTTCAAATGAAGCATCAGTAAATTTGTTTTTTTCGTCAGACATAAAAAGTTCCATTCTTTCATAAAATTTATTATTCTCGATATCGAAATTTTGCAGATAAAAATCAAGAGGTATTTATTTACCTTAACATAATGAGTGTCCACAATAAAAATATCCGATACAGGCTAACGCAATAACTGTGACATAAGTTGAGCGGTATAATCAACCATAGGCACAATTCTCGCATAATTAAGCCGTGTTGGTCCAATAACGCCCAAAGCGCCAATTACCCTTTGCTGTGCATCGCAATAAGGTGCTACCACTAAAGAAGACCCTGAAAGAGAAAACAGCTTATTTTCTGAACCAATAAAGATACGAACCCCCAAACCTGCATCTGCTAAATCAAGCAATTGCGCCATACTTTCACGCGTTTCAAGATCATCAAATAAATGCCGTAATCGCTCTAAATCTTCTTCTGCTTTTACATCTTCAAGTAAATTGCTTCGCCCACGAACAATAAGATGCATCTTATGTTCTGAATCTTCTCCTCCCCAAAGAGCTAGTCCAGTTTCAACAAGATGATGGGATAACTGATCAAGTGCAGCCCGTGTTTCCACACATAAACGCGCAATTTCTTCTTTAGCTTCATTGAGTGTACGCCCCTGAATATGTGCATTGAGAAAATTTGTTGCTTCCGTCAATTGCGAATGCGTAACACCTTCTGGTAGATGAATGATGCGGTTTTCAACTTCACCTTGTTGCGTCACTAAAACTGCAAGAGCATGCTCACCATCAAGACGTACAAATTCAATATGCTTTAATGTACCTTCATGTTTCATCGCTAAAACCAACCCTGCCCCACGTGAAAGATCCGAAAGAATTTGGCTAGCTTGGATCAAAAAGTGTTCAACTGATTGTGTATGACCTGCTTCTTTGACTTGAAATTCAATATTCTCACGCTCCTCAGATGGTAAATCACTTACTTCCATAAATGCATCAACAAAAAATCGTAAACCTGATTGTGTTGGCATGCGCCCTGCAGACACATGAGGTGCATAAATCAAACCGAGGTGTTCAAGATCACTCATTACATTGCGAATTGTCGCAGGTGATAATGTTTGTTGTAAAAGTCGTGACAAGTTACGTGATCCCACCGGCTCACCATCATTAAGATAAGCCTCAACAATATGGCGAAAAATATCACGCGACCGTTCATCAAGCCCTTTGAGGTCATCGGTAATAGACGCTTGTTTTATCACAACATTTCACCACTTCAAAAACACTTTTTCTTATATAAGTTTTATTAAGATTTGGTCAAACAGTCTAAAGCAACGTAAAGAGTATATTACATATCTCTTGCCAAAAGTACTATCGCTTTATCATCAAAAGTACCATCATCAAAAGAAAGGCTATTTTATGTATCACTCTAATCTTCATCCTCTTAAATGCAAACAATCTTCTTTGAAGAAAATCTCAAAAAAAATTGTAGAAGGATTAAATTTCTCGAAATTTGGTAATACGCACATTCTATAATTATTTAAGCTAAACACCAATATAAAAAATTCCCTTATGATAAAATCCTTAAAAATCATAATAGTATTATTTCCTATCATATCTATAAAATACATTCATGATTTAACTATGATGTAAATTTACAAACTAAAACTAGCACTAATTTCGTTATAATAAGTTGCAAAATTTTTGTAGATATGAAAGCAACCACCGCAAATAAATCTCTCAAGCTGTATTGATCACTTTATTTATTGGAACTTACAAAACCGGTATTGTGTCAAATTTATTCTCCTATAAACAAGTTCTCACCCAAACAATAACCTACCCTCATATCAGGAGAGATACGTATGAGACGTATAGTAAATAAAAAACTTGTTATTGCTACACATAACAGCGGAAAATTGCATGAAATCAACACATTAATTGCTCCTTTTGGCTTAACGACACTCTCAGCAAAAGAGCTCAGTTTACCCGAACCAAAAGAAACAGGAACAACATTTGAAGAAAATGCCTATATCAAAGCCTTTGCAGCAGCAAAAACTACACAGCTTCCTGCTTTATCTGATGATTCTGGTTTAGAAATAGACGCATTAGGCGGTGCACCAGGCGTCTATACAGCCGACTGGGCCATTCAGCCTAATGGTACACGTAATTTTTTAAAAGCTATGCAAAAAATAGAAAATGAATTACAAAAAATTGGAGCTCTTGAAAAAAGCCAGCGTAAATGTCGATTTATATCAGTCATCTGCGTTGCATGGCCCGATGGCTATGCAGACTATTTTCGTGGCAGCATTGAAGGTACATTCATTTGGCCACCACGTGGAGATAAAGGTTTTGGTTTTGATCCCATTTTTCTACCAGATGGATATGAAAATACCTTTGGTGAAATGTCTACAGAGCAAAAACATGGCTGGAAACTTAATGATAAAACACCTCTTTCACATCGCTCACGCGCTTTTAAACTTTTTGTGGAAAATTTTTGGGCACCCTAATGGCTAAACCTTTCGGTATTTACATTCATTGGCCTTTTTGTGCTGCCAAATGCCCTTATTGCGATTTTAATTCGCATGTTCGCAAAAATGGGGTGGATCAGCAGCGTTTTGTAGCCGCCTTTAAACGCGAAATGGCAACACAATATCATGTAATAGGCTCTCGTCATATTACAAGTATTTTTATTGGCGGTGGTACACCTTCTCTTATGACTCCTCAAACTGTTGACGCTTTACTACAAACTGTCGCCAAAAACTGGACAATCGACGATAAAGTTGAAATCACACTAGAAGCCAACCCTTCCAGTGTAGAAGTAGAGCGCTTTCACGGCTACCGTGCAGCAGGTATTAATCGTTTATCTTTAGGTGTACAAGCACTCAATGATAAAGCCCTACGACAACTTGGCCGTCTTCATGATGTTAAGCAAGCTCTTCATGCTATCACTTTAGCGCGTAAAATCTTTACACGCTTATCCTTTGATTTAATTTATGCCCGCCCCGAGCAAACACTTAAACAGTGGAAACATGAACTTTCCCAAGCTATTGATTTAGCAGCAGACCACCTTTCCCTTTACCAACTAACCATTGAAGAAGGAACTGTCTTTAAAAAACTTCATACTGCAGGAAAACTTATTCTTCCAGTATCGCAGCTGGCAGCAGACCTTTATAATCTTACTCAAGAAATAACGGCTATGCACGGCCTTCCCGCTTATGAAATTTCAAACCATGCAATGCCTGGTGCCGAATCTCGTCATAATCTTCTTTATTGGCGTTATAACGAATATGCAGGCTTTGGCCCAGGAGCACATGGACGTTTTCAACGCCTGGTGGAAAATTTCTCTACTCCCTCAAAAGTACCACTATCTACAACTGAAAAACTTGTACGTTATGTCACAATGAATGAAAAACATCCCGAACGTTGGCTTGAATTGGTAGAAAACACAGGCCATGGCTGCATTGAAACAGAACAATTAACCAGAAGACAACAGGCCAATGAAATGCTGCTTATGGGTCTGCGTCTTTCAGAAGGTCTTGATCTTAGACGTTATGAAACCTTAAACTTAAAAAGTTTATCACCAGCCACACTTGCCAATTTACAACAAGAAGGTTTGGTAGAAATAGTAGATAACCAGCGCTTAAAAGCTACAACTAAAGGATACATTGTTCTCGATTATATCATTAGCAAATTAGCAAATTAATATTCCCGCTTCAGGTAAAATTACGGATAGTGTGATATTGACCATAAGATGCTTGTATAATTTAATTATTTTACGTTCCTGTTTAGAAGATATTCCAAATAATAATTATTTTTTATGCAAAAAAATCAATAATGAAGCGTTCATAAATCGAAGTAAGGCTTTCCAATGCATCAAGAGAAACACATTCATTCACCATATGCATGGTTTGCCCTGGTAAACCGAATTCAATAACGGGGCAATAATCCTTAATAAACCGCGCATCTGAAGTGCCGCCAGAAGTTGAAAGTTCTGGTCTGTTTCCTGTCATACTTTCAATAGCATTTGATAAAGTTTCAATCAGTTTATCATCTTTAGTCAAGAAAACGCTACCCAAATTTTGTATCCATTCAAGTTGATAATGTGGAAGCTCAATATGATTATCTTCCGATTGTACCGATGCAAGACGATTTTCAATTTCAGTAATAAGCGTTTCTTTTGTCCACAGATCATTGTAGCGTATATTGAAACGTATTACTGTGTGCATAGGAATAATATTGACAGCACAATTACCCGTATCAATACTTGTTAATTCCAAATTACTTGCTTGAAAATTTTTTGTTCCTTGATCCAGAGGAGTTTGTATCAGTGCCTGAATAAGCTTATTTGCTAAAGGTAATGGATTGGCTGCTCGTTCAGGAAAAGCAACATGGCCTTGCCGACCTTGCACTCTAATAATACCGGAAATTGACCCCCGACGACCAATTTTGATCATATCACCAACAACTTTTACACTCGTAGGTTCACCAACAATGGCTGCAGTCCATTTTTCGCCTTTTTGTACTGCCCATTTTAAAAGTTTTACCGTTCCGTTAAGAGCAGGACCTTCTTCATCACCAGTTATCAAAAAACTTATTGTTCCTTTAATTGGCTGTTTCTCAAAAACCCGCGCTAGCGCCGCTATAAAGCACGCTATACCCCCCTTCATATCAACAGCACCCCTCCCGTACAACTTGCCCTGATCTATGACGCCCTTAAAAGGAGGATAAACCCAATTGCTCAGTTCACCAGGTGGGACTACATCACTATGACCTGCAAACATAAGATGCGGGCCTTCATTTTCAATCTTTGCATAAAGATTTTCAACATCTTCTGTATTTTTATCTATAAAAACAGGGCGTTCAACAGTAAATCCCAATTTTGTCAAAAAATGTTCCAAAGTCGATAAAGCACCTGCTTCATGAGGTGTAACAGAAGGGCAACGGATAAGTGCCTGTAATAACTGGACAGGATCTGTAAGGACAGACATAAATATATTCCAATCTGCACAAAGAGTGATTTAAAAACGTTAAGCCAAATCACAAAAAAGATAAAAATAATCAAAAAGAGTAAAAAGATTAGGTCTTTTCATTTGGTATATTCAATAATGATAGTATATTTTGATTAATGGTTACAAAACAACATCTATTACAATAAGTTTGCTAATCGATAAGTAACGCCATAAAAATCATAAAGGGCAATAGATCTTTTTATAGAGAAAACACAAAGTGCGAGATGATATTACACACAATGACAAAAATAGCAGATAATTATCAATAAATATTATGTAAAATTAAAAAAATAACCATAATATTTTTTGTGTTAGTGAAAATTGATCGTATGCAATGTATGACCATTTTTCTTCAACCAAGCGTGATAATTTTTACTACCTGGGCAAAGTTTTTCACAAAGATCCCAAAATCGTGATTTATGATTCATCTCGATAAGATGAACCACCTCATGTGCAACAACATACTCAACAATTTCTTTTGGTGCCATAACAAGACGCCATGAAAAAGATAAACGCCCATCCGCTGAGCATGATCCCCAGCGGCTTTTCATATCTTTATAGCGGATTGATTTAACTTTACGTTCCACTTTATGCGCATAATGTTCTACTAGCGGTGTTATAATGATTTTAGCTTGTTTTTTAAAAACATCAGCAATTCGTCTTGGCAAATATTCTAACCGACTATAGATAATAATTTGCGGTTTTTGTTCCATATCACCTGCAATGATTTCATCCACCCCACGCCCTTCTTTATGCCTTATAATGTGCGCAACACCCAATAAAGGAATTGTTGCACCCTCCTTGAGATAAGAATTTTCACGGGAAATGAGGACATGAGTAAGATGTGTCTCAATCCAACAACGATGTTTTTCAATGAAAGACTGAACCGTATTAAGATTTACCGCTGGTGGTACTGTTAAACAAATCCCCTGTCCATCTGCATCAATGCGTAACGTGAAACGGCGTGTATATTTATGTTCTCGTACCCGCAAAGGTACAATGCGATCAAAAAGAATAAAATCTTTCTCATAAATGGCCATGCATCATATCTCTATAATCAATCAACTAAATTTCGATGGTTCATTGATTCGATCAATTAATGACATCAACACTTTTTCAAAACAATCCAAATCTTGTGGACGCGAAAACCGGTGATTTGCATCACGAACAAGCGTTAATGTTACATCATGCAAAGGCAAATGATCAAGTAAAGTCAATGCATGTTGATAGGGAACTACTTCATCTTCCATCCCTTGCAAAATATGAACTGAGCACCCAATATCAATGCATCCTTTCATAATGCAGTTAATTCGCCCATCTTCAATCAACGCTTTGGTAAAAGGTGTTGGCTCTAAATCATGAATTGAAGAGCGCTCAAAATAACCTTTCTCTTCTAAATCTTTCCATTCTACCGTGGTTAAAGTTGGTTCAATCAAAGTTTGCGTAAAATCAGGAGCAGGCGCAATTAATATCATCCCGGCAAGTAGTTTATTTTTCTGCGCGAGCATCATAGCAAGCCTTAAAGCAATCCACCCCCCCATAGAGGAACCAACTAAAATTTGTGGTCCTTCACAATAAGCTTCAAAAACTGCTAAACTTTCTTTCACCCAACGTGAAATCGTACCTTGAAAAAAATCTCCTTCTGATTCTCCATGACCAGAATAATCAAAACGCAAACAAGACAAATCGTTTTTTTGAGCAAAAGCATCAACCACCATCGCCTTGCTTCCTAGCATATCAGATCGATAACCAGATAACCAAACTATCCCTGGAGAACGACTACCTTTACGATAACGTACAGCAAGAGCCGTATCTTCAAACGAAAAAAACTGACAAGGAATATTTTGATCTATCATCATTCTTCCTCAATGAAATATCCTTCACTATAAAAGAAAAGCCCTTTTTCAAAACTAAACTCAAAATAATGAATTAAATAACTTATATTAACGATAATGAAAAAACATGAATTCTTATTGTTTTTCTGTATAGATATTGTATATTAAAGCATTCTATAAATAAATCAAAATTAAGGAGCATAGACCATTCGTCGATCATTTAAAATGACGCCTAGTCAAAAAGATGGGCCACGTTCAAATCAAGATATTCGCGTTCCTTGCGTCCAACTCATTAATGATGAAGGACAAAATCAGGGAATTATTGCAACGCAAGAAGCGCTTGCTATGGCTGCAGATGTTGGGCTGGATCTGGTTGAGATTGTGCCAAATGCAGAGCCGCCAGTTTGTAAAATTATTGATTTAGGCAAACTGAAATATCAAAATCAAAAAAAAGCAGCTGAAACACGTAAAAAACAAAAGACTATTGAAGTCAAAGAAATCAAGATGCGACCAAATGTTGACATCCATGATTATCAGGTGAAACTTAAGGCTATTCATCGTTTTATTGATCATGGTAATAAAGTAAAAATTACTTTGCGCTTCCGTGGTCGTGAAATGGCACACCAAGATCTTGGAATAAAGCTTCTCCAGCGAGTTAAAGAAGACACAAGTGAAATTGCTAAAATTGAATCTGAGCCCAAACTTGAAGGTCGTCAGATGATGATGGTTATAGCGCCTAAGTAAATTTTAATTGAGAAAGCGTGTTGTATGAAACTCATGTTTTAAGCGTGAATATAATTAAAACATTGTACAGTGTTGATATAATGTTTTTTAAAACAGGAAACTGGTGCTCTAAATCTCTCTAGAGAGTATTCTTTTATAGAAGAAGGTTTGCTTTTCTATAAGGAGTACTTTAATCTTGCGTGAAATAATGAGAGAAAATAAAAGTATTTCATGGCCAAAACACAAACATCCCCTTCTAATCAATATCTGATCATCCGTCTTTTACGAGAAAATTTTCATAAACATGTGTATTGGTATAGTGCAGCCATTGTTTCAATGATCATCATTGCTTTGGCCACTGCAATTAGTGCATGGATGATGCGTGATATTATTAATCATATTATTGATGGACACAATTTTAGTATGATTGTTTTCATTTCTAGTATCTTTGCATCTATTTTTATTCTCAAAGGGGTTGCAACTTTTGCCCAAACCTATTGCTTGAGTAAAGCAGGCAATAGTATCATTGCCGAACAACAGCGTAAAATTTATGAACGTCTTATGAAGCAAGGTGTCTCTTTTTATCAAAATAATGCTTCATCCGATCTTCTTGTTCGTGTAACTCATAATGCAACAGCAGCACGTAATATCATCGATATAATTATCACAACCTTTGTACGTGATTTACTCTCTGTTATTGGCCTTTTGGTTGTTATGTTTATTCAAAATTTTACGTTAATCGCCATTACTTTAACAGTAGGACCTCTTGCATTTTTAGGAGTTCGAATGGCTTTAAAACGTATTCGCGGACTCATGGAAAAAGAACTTCTCTCACTAGGGGAAATCATCAAAGTTATGCAAGAAACTGCTGTTGGTATTCAAGTAATTAAAGCTTTTTCGCTAGAAGAATTGATGGAAAAACGCATGAATAAAGCTATTTGTGACGTTGAAAAACAAGCAAACAGTATTGCAATGCTCGAAGCTGCCACACATCCAATTATGGAAACGCTTGCCGGCATCGCAATTGCAGTTATTATTTGTTTTTCCAGCTATCTTGCAACCCAACGTACCGGTGTTCAAGGTGAATTAATGTCCTTTCTTGTAGCTTTGCTTCTCATTTATGAACCTGCTAAAAGATTGGCAAATGTGCGTGTCAAAATTGAATCTGGTTTGGTCAGTATCCGTACAATGTTTGAAATACTTGATCATCCACTTACTGTTATAGAACATAAAGAAGCTAAAGACTTTAACAAAACAGATTGCTCTATTCGTTTTGAGCATGTTTCTTTTGCCTACATGGGCAATCAGCCAGTCTTAGACGACATAAACCTGGAAATAGAAGCAGGAAAAATGACAGCATTAGTAGGGCCATCCGGTTCAGGCAAATCAACCCTTATCAATCTTATCATGCGCCTTTATGACCCTACACAAGGATCTATATTCATTAATGATCAAGACATTCGCTTCATCACATTTCGTTCTCTTCGAAACCTCATAGCTTATGTAGGACAAGATACTTTTTTATTTCAAGGAACTATTAAATATAATATCGGGCTTGGGAAAAAAAACGCAAGCGACAATGATATTATAAAAGCAGCAAAAGCAGCCAACGCTCATGACTTTATCATAGATCTGCCTCAAGGTTATGATACGCAAGTAGGTGAGAATGGGAATAATCTTTCAGGCGGTCAAAAACAGCGTATTGCTATTGCCCGTGCAATACTTCATAATAGCCAAATCTTGATTCTTGATGAAGCTACAAGTGCATTAGATTCACACGCTGAAGCTCAAATCAATGAGATACTTCAGTACCTTACTAAAAAGTGTACAATTCTTGTGATTGCTCACCGCCTTTCAACAATTGCACATGCTGATAAAATTATTGTAATACAAAATGGGCAATTAGTTGAACAAGGTACTCAGATAGAACTGTTAGCAAAGAAAAAAGGCCTTTATAAAAAGCTTCATAATACTCAATTTAAAAAGCAAGAATTTTAAATGATTAGCTTTTAAAAATTTTATATTTAATACTCTCTTTCATAAAATAAACCAAAACTGGAATTGTTTTCATTCCCTATAGCACCTTTTGCTTTGAGATGGCGTGAAATATCCAAATCTATTGTTCCTTTTGTTGTGCCATCTAATCCTGCTTCAAACCCTAAGTAAATATTATCGCGAATATAGCGCCCAACACGTAAGCCTGTATTACCATTTTTATCAACAATAACGTCAAGATCATCAAGACCAACCTTAGCACGCAAAGTATTCAATAAAGATGTATTAGAAGCACCAGCAAGCTCAGCTACAGCTGCTGCAAGCTGAGCAATCTGAAAGGGTGATAATTCATTAAGAGAGCGCTTAAAAATTAAGCGTGCCAATACTTCATCTTGTGGCAAAATAGGTTGTGACTCAAATTGAATATTAAGGTTATCAATAGTTCCGCTCACTGTTACAGTAACATGAATGTTGCCATTATTACTATTAGCAACAAAATAAACAGCCGGATCAAGATTGCCACTAAAACTTGCCTGCCCTTTATCGAAATTGAGACGCTGTGATAAAATATCAAACCGCCCACGAATCATCTGAAGTTCTCCAACTGGCTGTACATCATGCAATGGACCTGTTAAACTAATACGTCCCCCCAACTCAGCATCTAACCCCCGACCACGAACAAAAATTTGATTGTGTGCATTAATTTGTAAATTCAACTGCACAACAGAAGAAGGCTCTTTAGAAATATTATGATTGATTCTGTAAGCTTTAGCGTCAGCACGTTCAAGCGTTTTTAGAATTAATTTAGTTAAATTATTATGTCTAATATCAAGGAATGTTGCATTTCGAAAATGGTCAGGAATAAGAATTTCAGCTTTTTCAACTGTAACCTCACCACCAATAACAAGATTGCTCAACAAATGACCAGTCATTGTTGTTTTGCCTGTCAGTGTTGCAAAAATCATAGATTCATCATTATAATTGACATGGTCGAGATAAATAGATAAATCTGTTTGCAGATCTATAGAAATACGACCCGAAACAGAAACAGATCCTCCACCAGATGAATGAGCAGAAGCATGCTCTAAAATTATATGATCGCCATTCAATTTGCCTTTAAGCATTATATTGCTTAGCTCTAAATTTGTTTGCGAATCAAAAAAACCGCCATTTATTATCGAAAAAGATCCTATCAACTGTGGCTGAGATAATGTTCCATTTAAAACAGCATCAATTTTTGCTATTCCTGTTACATGCGCACCACGTTTTGCTAAAAATTGATCAACAAAAGCAAGAGGCATTATACCTTTAACACTCAGTTCAGTTGGTGAATTATTCAAAGAAAGACGCCCATTTACGAACAGATCCAAATCTTTAGATCCAGTCGCTGTTATATATTGAACATGAAGTATTGATTTTTCATAAAAACCACGAGCATTTATGTTGATTGATGATACATTCTTATGAAAGATAGAATTAATTGTTAAATTCTGACTGGAAAATTCAAAATGAGCAGATGGATCTTTTAATGTTCCCCCAATATCGATCTTACCAGTTATCACTCCGTTCAAAGCTTGCCCTTCAATAAAACCGTTAGCCAAAAGCCCAGATAAATTTTGCAAATCAATATGGAGATTAAGTTCGCCTTTATCTAAAGAAACGGCTCCTTGTGCTTGGGCTTGCAATCCTTCTCCAGCTAAACTCGCACCTAAAGTAAAAGTTTTATCTATCACCTTACCCCTGGAAGAAAAAGCAAAAGGCTTTATCTTTCTTTCTTGAAGGACTGCAGTTGTCAGCTCGTGACCTTTTATATCATAAGTCACATCAGGATTTTCAAAATGGCCATGGATCATAACTTGCCCTGACAAAGTACCAACAGCACCAAGATCTGGCTTCCAAAGATTAGCTAAAGCTACAGGAATAGCATTCATAGTGAGATGCAAATTTAAAACATCTTGAAAAGTACCATTAAGTACAATCTTACTTTGATCAATAGCAAATCCCAATTTGCTTATTGTGACTGCGTTCTCATCAAAAATAATTGTTGCTGGAGTGAATAATCTTGCATGAAAATTGGAGTATTTTATATCCATAGTTTCAAACTGGATCTTTTGTTTCACACCGGCCGATGACCCTGCTATAATCATGCGGCCAGAAAACTGTGCATTTGTATTGTTAGGCAATATCGCTTGAGCATTAAAAACTGTCTGCTTATTGTTACTATTAGCGTGAATTTTTAAACGATCGGCCACCATAAATGATGTCTGAACACGCTTTGCCTGAACAAAACCTTCAAATTGTATCGCATCGAAAGGATTAAATATATCAGCTTGTATTGCTAATTTTTTGATTTCATTTTTTGCAAATATTAAATGATCACTCTTGATTTGCAGACTAGTTTTTTGCCTACCATTGTGTTCATCAAAGACAAATTCTCCTCTTACTTTTCCACTACCTTTTTGCGAAAATAACCCAGCAAATGTCGAGATATCGTCAACGTCAATATGCAAAGTTCCATTTATAAAACCTTCAAACGTTTGAAAAAGATCACCTGTTATTTTCGCAGATGCTCCTTCAATATCGATATCCTGAAGCTTCCAAATATGGTTGAAATTTTTAAAAGAAGCAGATAATTGTAATGGTTGTTGAGCAAAAATCCCTTTACCTTCTACAAAGCCAGTTACATTAGAAGAAATTGATGTATTATCCACCAATGCATTGACATTTAATATTGTATTTTCGAGTTTTTTACCCATAAAGACTGCCTCAGTAATATCGGCGTGCGTATTAACCGTTATAAGACTATTATGCCCTTTAGCAGCACCCTTTATAGTGACCGCACCTTCCATCCTTGGATCCAACATGGCAAGGTCAGATATTTGAGCATAAAAATCCATCTCAGCGCTCACACTTGAAAGATAGCCATTAGCTGTTACATTGGCATAGTTATTTTTCAGCCGTAAATGATGTAAAATTAAACCTGTCGCATTTCGGGTAACATTACCTGAAAGAGCAAGCCTTCCTTTTAATAAAGAATCGACAGTGTTAGTACCTATCATAACGTTATTAGCAGCTCCTGACAATTCAAGATCAAAAGCACCACCAAGTAAACTCATGGTACCTTTGGCTTTAATATCTGCATTACCAGACATTGGTCGCCCACTTAACATACCCATAGGTGCTAATGTTTGTGCTTTTAAACCAACTTCTCCTTTAAAAACAAAACGATTCACTTCCCCCTTTAACCAAGCAGAAAAACCTTGAGCCACAATGCTAAAATCATGAACTAATATCGGTTTTCCAGAGACAATATCTGTATCTATATGGATATTAACCGTTTGATCTAGACCATCTTCAAATGCATTCTTAGTACTTTCAATCCCCTGAAGAGTACCATTAACCTGAATACCAACATGACGAGAAGCTGGATTATCAAGATTTTCACTCACCCCCCCCATATCAAAAATTGCATCACGAATACGAATATTTTCATTGCTCAAATGATGCGCAATAAGCCGACCTTTCCAAACTTGTTGGTCTTGGCGACCATAATCAATGGCTAAAGTCAAACTATCCACACGTGTTTGACCTTCTAACGGCAATAAATGAACAGATTCTTTTGTTTCTTGATCAAAACCTATATTGCCATCAACAAAAAGGCGTCGCAAAAATCCATCAGCTGTTATCTCAGCATTGGCTACAACATTAATTGCTTTACCTTGGACAACTACATGATCAAGGCGTGTAGTACCCTCTTTTGTTATCACCGTCTCTATGCCCAATGTTACATTAGATTCAAAAATGCTGCGATATTGAGAAGGCATTAAAAGACCAATTGTACCTGCCAACTGTACAGAAAGACTATGACCATTTAAAACCTTTGCAAGAATAACATTGCCATTTAAAATAGGCTCACGATCAACCTCTGCCTGAAGTGCAACAACTAAATCATCAAAAGTGCCATCACCTTTAACAGAAAGATTTAATGCAGGACGTTTTTCAATATTAAAGACATTAGCTAATATGCCATTTTGTGGTTCGTTAACCATAATATCTATTTGAGCTATACGGCTTTTTTTGGATATCTTTGTTAAAATAGAAAAATAACCCGGTGCATCTAAACGATGAGCTTTAATATCAGCATCAATAATACCATTGGTTAAAGCTAAACGTCCTTCTAATGATACATCAGAAGAAAGACCAAAAAGGTCTTGTCCAAACTTTACATGTTTAACCTTAAACGTATTGATAGAAATAGACACAGGCAATTTTGGTATAGAAAATTGACCTGTTTCCAAAAAAGAAACAGATGTGGAACTGTGGGGTTTGCGTAAAAACGTAACATGTCCTACCAAAAGCTGGTTAATCTTAATACGCCCCCTTAGTAATGCTAAACGATTCCAATTTATCTTCGCATTAGTAATTGTAAGCCAAACACCTTTATGATCACTTACTGTAATGGTATCAATCGATGCTTGGGACGATAATATTCCCTGTATATTATGCAAACGAATTTGACGATTAGGTGTTGAAAGTTTGTGTTCAATAAAAGAAACAAACCATGAATGCTCACCTCCTATTATGTTTCTAAAAAGTGAATTATCTTTCTGTACAAAAACAAAAAAACTTATCACAAGAAAAGAAAATGCAAATAAGAAGGTAAAAAAACGCAACATTTTTTTCATTAGAATGCTTGCCCTATACCTACATAAAAACCTACGCGTGGATCACCTTTCTCCCGCTTAAGAGGCCAGGCTAAATCAAACCGTAAAGGACCAAGACCTGTCATGTAACGCCCTCCAACACCTACTCCCCATTTAGTATCTTGCGAAAAATCAAAATTTGCCTTCGCCTTCACAAGACCGCCATCTATAAAACTGACAAATCCTATTGTATCATTGACAGAAAGACGTAATTCAGCTGAACCTTCAACAAGTGCATGTCCACCACTAACAGTATCATTTTTCGCTTTTATACCAATATTATGATAAGCATAACCACGAACAGACCCACCACCACCAGCAAAAAAAAGCATATCTGAAGGCAACTTCGCTTTATCGCTCCCGATAATTGTACCAAACTTTGTCCGTGTTGCAAAAATAAAACGATCCTGTTTATCAAGTGCCCAATAAGAGCGGCCTTCTATTGTTATTTTCGTCACAAAATCATTAGCATGCGCTTCATACAATGGTTCAACTACCGTTTCACCATATAAACCTTTTGTCGCATTGAACTTATTATCACGACTATCATAAATCAAACCATTCTGTAGCCCAACCATCGTAAAATTACGACTCCCAAGATAATCATCATCTGAATGACCATTAGAAGCTACCACAGCAAACTGCCCTGATAAATTATCATTAAAAATATGGGTAAGACCAAACTTCCCTTTAATAGCTTGTGTTGTGTAATTATCCAAGCTATCTCGTTGCATTTTTAATTCTGCTTCAAAGTCTGTGTCAGGAGTAATTACACCAGGCTTGGTTAATGTTGTTCCAAAAAGATAATTATAATCCTTTGGGTGATAAGATTTTGTTTGATGATCACCAATACCGCTTATCTTAGTTTCAATTTTAAGGCGTTCTGCACGACCAAAAAGATTGTTATGCATCCAATAAGATTCAAAACCAGCACCATCCAATGTTGAATAGCTACCACCAACACCAAAACGTCGTGGCTTACGTTCTTCTAAAACAAGCGTCAGAGGTAAACTTCCATCAGAATTAATTGCATCAGCTTCTTGTATATTAACAGCACGAAAAACATCAAGCCGCGTAAGCCGTTTATTAGCTTTAGCTAATGCATCAGAATCATATTGCTGGCCTGGTTTTAACGCCGTTATCCATTTAACATAATCTGAATCCATACGTGGTTGTTCACTCACATTGCGCACATTTAAAGAACCATAATGAGCCTTTTGCCCAGAATTAGTTATAATCTGCGCATCAATAAGGTGCGTAGCATGATCAGCAATCACATCACGATTCACAATGTTAACTTTAGCATATCCATGTCTACGCCACCCCTCAATTACCCATCGTTCTGCCTTAAAAATAGTCTCAGATTTTGCAACAGCCCCAACTTTATAACCCAACTCTTCAACTGAAGGCATTGAATTTGTTTTATGTTTTAAAAACGGGGCAGATTCTGTGATACTTGCAGCACTAAAAATATATTGTGGCCCAGCATCAACTGTAATAACAATGGTAGATTGAGTTGGTAATTGAGTCATAGGAGACAAATCAGCAACTTCTAAACCATTAATCTTAATACTAATAACACCCCCGTAACGTCCGTCAGCATAAAGAGCAGAAAGAATAGCCTGATAATTTGAACGGGCTTTAGCTAACAAGCCAGAAGAACTAGAAACTGCTTTATCTTGGTCAGCAACGAGAGAAGACACATCTTTAACTATTTGAGCACCCACCTGGGGCGCACCTTGTGGTACAATAACTTCAACTTGATAAAATTTTTCTGTACCACTTATATTATATAAAGAAAGATTTGGCTTTTTTTTACCCCATAAATGAATGCCAAAAAACTCAAACGCTGCAAGCGATTGCGGAAAAGCAAAAATTAAACATAAGCTTACAAATATGCTGCGTATCGTTCTTGATTTTAACAAAACTTTTTTCTGACATATCACCAAATTAGATACTCTTAAAATAAATATTTTATAGTATGTTTTTATACATAACATCTAAAAAGAAAATAAATATGTCTGCTTTTAATTCTTCACGCATTTGATCACATCAAATAACATTTTTACGGTAATGTTATATCATTTTCCTATGTTTATAAACCTTGAATACTAGAAAAAACACATAGTATCTTTTTTCTTTTTTTAAATATCCCTATTGGCTTATCCTATAATATCTTGAGCCATAGTGTTACCATAGTTAAATTTATGTAAATCACCATCTGTAACTGTGCCATAAAACTTGTATGTATAAATTTCTCTATCAAAACATTTACAGACATGGCTTGATTTTTATGTGCAGATATGATTGTTTTTTTACAGTTATAAAAGGGGACAAACAAATTCATGGTTGCACGTGTTACAACAGTTGCTTTTCGTGGTTTAGAAGCAATCCCTGTTGATGTGCAGGTTATGATTGCTCCTGGTAGAATAGGAATGGCTATTGTTGGATTGGCAGATAAAGCCATCGCAGAAAGCCGTGAACGTGTGCAAGCAGCCCTGCATGCTTGTGGACTTTCCATGCCTAATAAACGGGTTACGATTAATCTTGCACCAGCTGATCTACCTAAAGAAGGTTCACATTATGATCTACCTATTGCAATAGGTTTAATGCTTGCTATGGGACTTCTTCCCCCTGAAATAGTACAAAACTACATCATTTTAGGAGAATTATCACTGGATGGATCCATTACTGCTGTCAATGGCGTTTTACCAACCGCAATGACAGCTTTATCACTTAATAGAGGGTTGATTTGCCCCCACCAATGTGGACCTGAAGCTGCATGGGCAAGTGCAGATATGGATATTCTTGCACCCGATACAATCCTTGCTATTGTAAATCATTTTAAAGGAACGCAAATTCAAAAGCGTCCACAACCACGCCAATACACAATCCAAACTGAATTACCAGATCTTTGTGAGATTAAAGGACAAAAAGCCGCTAAACGTGCTTTAGAAGTATGCGCAGCTGGACGGCATAACCTTTTATTTGTAGGTCCTCCTGGCGCAGGAAAATCTATGTTAGCTCAATGCTTACCTTCTATTTTACCACCTCTTGATAGCCGTGAGCTTTTAGATGTTTGTTTAATTGCCTCTATTGCCGGAGAAACAGTACACAATACCATTTCACGCCACCGTCCCTTTCGCTCTCCTCATCATTCCGCTTCCATGGCCGCAATAATTGGTGGTGGCCTCAAAGGAAAACCAGGAGAAGTAACACTTGCACACAATGGCGTTTTATTTCTTGATGAACTACCTGAATTTTCTCCACAGGTCCTTGATTCTCTCCGTCAACCTTTAGAAAGTGGAGAATGCATTATTGCCCGCGCTAATCATCACATTAGTTACCCCGCTCGCATTCAGCTTATTGCTGCAATGAATCCTTGTCGATGCGGCATGGCAGGTGAAGAAGGCCATGTCTGTGCCAAAGGTCCACGCTGTCAGAGTGATTATCAGGCTCGTATTTCTAATCCTTTGCTCGATCGAATTGATTTACGCATTTGTGTACCTGCCTTAACAGCCATGGACCTCATGCAGCCAGAACAATCCGAAAAAAGCTATGACGTTGCTAAACGTGTTGCACGAACCCGTGCTATTCAAACCAAACGTTTTGCAAAATTGGGCCTTGATCATATTCGCACCAACGGTGATTGCCCTGGCAAAATTATTGAACAAATTGCTATTCCTGATCAAAATGCAACTACATTGCTACAAGATATCAGTGAAAAAATGCGCTTTTCTGCACGCGCTTATCACCGTATCCTTAAAGTCGCACGCACTATCGCTGATCTTGACGAAGCAGATCAACTTTCACGCCACCATCTTGCAGAAGCCATTTCCTATCGATTAAACAATGAAAAATTAACAACTATTAGTTAAAGAGACTATGCGTCAACAAAAATTAATCAGAAAATAATATAAACAAAACTTTATTAGTTTGCTATCATGTACCAAACATTTTAGAATATAATTAAGTGTATCAATTCATTTTGCATTTTCTGCAAAAACACTCCACATTTTTCCCTCTAATAATTGTAAAACTATACAAATACCACTCAATAAATAGTAATAATCGACCTATTAGATCATTCAACCATAAAGTGAAAGTTCATAAGCATCAAAAATACTATTTTTTTAGTTATAATTTGATCGAAGTAGTGAGAATTTTTATAGGTTAAAATGTCTGATACTTTCAAAATCGTTAGAAAAAAACATCATAATTGGTACATTTATCTAGAACACGTGTAAAATAGAATGTAAATCTCATTGTAAATGTTTTTTAAGCATAAACTAAAGGAAAACGATCTTTGAGTAAGAAGTCAAGATATCACCAAAACTTCCTTCTCTTCTTTTAGCCCAATAAAGGCAAAAACAAAAGCCTTACAGCATTTGCCTATAGAAAAATTATTCCACCTAATTATAGAGTAACAAATGTTGAATATATATTTGATATACGGTAAATGTTTTATGTAGTTATATCATAAATAACATATTAGAATATTAAACCTCAAAAGAGCTAATAAAATATTGATTCAAATACAGAAATGGATTGACTTATGAGTGATGAAACAACCTCACCCTCAAATGGTGAGTATGGTGCCGCTTCCATTAAAGTTCTCAAAGGTCTTGATGCTGTACGCAAACGTCCCGGCATGTATATCGGTGATACTGATGATGGTTCAGGTTTGCATCACATGGTTTACGAAGTTGTAGACAATGCTATTGATGAAGCTTTAGCCGGTCATGCTACCCTTGTAACTGTCACGCTCCATGCCGATGGATCTTGTTCTGTTCGCGATAATGGACGTGGAATTCCAACTGATATTCACCCAACGGAAGGCGTCTCAGCAGCTGAAGTTATTATGACACAACTTCATGCTGGTGGAAAATTTGATCAAAATTCTTACAAAGTGTCAGGAGGATTACACGGCGTTGGTGTCTCTGTTGTCAATGCACTTTCAGTTTGGTTGCAACTACAAATCAAACGTAATGGTAAAATCCATGCAATGTCGTTTACCCGTGGAGTGGCTGATTCTCCACTCAAAATTGTTGGTGATTGCGATGTAGAAAGCGGAACAGAAATTAGCTTTTTACCAAACCCTGAAATCTTTACTAAAGTTGAATTTGATTTTGAAACTCTAGAACGCCGTTTGCGGGAATTAGCTTTTTTAAATTCTGGTGTACATATCCTTCTCACAGACCAACGTCATGCTGATGTCCAATCAGTAGAATTACACTACGAAGGCGGGCTAGTTGAATTTGTAAAATATATTGACCGATCTAAAAAAGTGCTCATCGATGATCCTATTTACATTACAAGTGAAAAAGACGGAATGAATGTAGATGTTGCTTTATGGTGGAATGACTCTTATCATGAAAAAGTCTTATGTTTTACCAATAACATTCCTCAGCGTGATGGAGGAACCCATTTAGCAGGTTTCCGCAGTGCCTTAACACGCCAAATTAACGGCTATGCTGAATTGTCAGGTATTACAAAAAAAGAAAAAGTCAACTTAACTGGTGATGATTGCCGTGAAGGATTAACAGCTATTCTTTCAGTCAAAGTTCCTGATCCAAAATTTTCCTCACAGACAAAGGATAAATTGGTTTCTTCTGAAGTACGTCCTATTGTTGAAAATTTAGTGAATGAAGGTCTTTCAGCATGGCTAGAAGAACACCCTAATGAAGCAAAAATTCTTATCAGTAAAGTAGTGGAAGCTGCAGCAGCCCGTGAAGCAGCGCGTAAAGCACGTGAACTTACACGGCGAAAAGGAGCCCTTGACATTACTTCACTCCCAGGAAAGCTTGCTGATTGTCAAGAACGTGACCCTACAAAGTCGGAAATTTTTATCGTTGAGGGAGATTCAGCTGGTGGTTCAGCTAAAAGTGGACGTTCACGTCAAAATCAAGCGATTTTACCTTTGCGTGGTAAAATTCTCAATGTTGAACGAGCACGTTTTGACCGAATGCTCTCATCTGAAATGATTGGAACACTTATCACCGCTCTTGGAACTTCTATTGGTAAAGATGAATTCTCGCCCGATAAATTACGTTATCATAAAATTATTATTATGACAGATGCAGATGTCGATGGAGCTCATATTCGTACTTTGCTTCTCACTTTCTTCTTTAGGCAAATGCCTGAATTGATTGAGCGTGGTCACCTTTATATCGCTCAACCGCCTCTTTATAAAGTATCACGTGGTAAGTCTTTTCAATATATTAAAAATGAAACAGCATTTGAAGAATTTTTGATTGATGCAGGATTGGAAGATACAACTTTAGAATTATCAACAGGTGAGATACGTGCAGGCGTTGATTTACGCCACCTCGTTCAAGATGCTTGTTTGTTACGCCAACTTTTAAATGGTCTTCATACCCGTTATGACCGTAATATTGTTGAGCAAGCAGCGATTGCTGGTGTTTTTAATCCTGAAGTTTTTGCAACACCAGACAAAACCAAAAAAACAATAGATAATGTTGTGCACCGCCTTGATTTAATTGCTGATGATATGGAACGCGGTTGGAGTGGATATAGTACTCAAGATGGAGGTTTGTGTTTTGAGCGCATTTTACGTGGTGTTAAAGATGTTGTTGTACTTGATGCAGGACTTATAAATTCAGCAGATGCGCGTCAAATTGATCGTGTTTGCCAAAATCTCATAGAAATATATAATCCTCCTACTTTCCTGCATCGCAAAGATAAATCAGAGCATATTTTGGGACCAATGAGCTTATTAGAAAGTATCTTTTTAAACGGTAAAAAAGGCATCACTCTACAACGTTATAAAGGTCTTGGAGAAATGAATGCTGAACAGCTTTGGGAAACAACCCTTGATCCTGACGCACGTTCCCTTTTACAAGTTAAAATCAATGATGCAACTGACGCAGATTCTCTCTTTTCCCGTTTAATGGGTGATGAAGTTGAACCACGGCGCGTTTTTATTCAAAATAATGCTTTAAGCGTTGCCAATCTTGATATCTAAAGGCACTTTTTTGTTTTAAACTTAAGCATTGTGGTTTTGCGTGCTACTTTTTTGTATTTGAGAATTTTCTTTATCCTTCATTTACAATAAAAGAAAATAAGAAAGGTCTCACATATGACAACTGAAATGAAACGCGTAGGTGCTGACGGTGGCATGGAATATTCTTTTGGTTTCACGAAAGTTGATGAAACGCAAAAACAATCTATGGTCGATGATGTATTTCATTCTGTTGCTACGAACTATGACAAGATGAATGACATCATGTCTTTTGGATTGCACCGTATGTGGAAAAATTCCATGGTTGCGTGGCTCTCTCCACCGGCAATTTCTAGCTGGAAAATTCTTGATGTAGCTGGTGGCACTGGTGATATTGCTTTTCGCATTCTCAATGCTGCACGCAAACAAGTTCACGCTACAATACTTGATATTAATAATTCGATGCTCAACATTGGTAGAGAGCGCGCGCATAAAAATGGTCTTTCTCCTTTTATTGATTTTGTTGAAGCCAATGCAGAAGACCTCCCCTTTGAGGATCAAAGCTTTGATGCTTATACAATTGCCTTTGGAATTCGCAATGTGCCACATATTGATAAAGCTCTTAGGGAAGCTTTACGTATTTTAAAACCAGGCGGGCGTTTTTTATGTTTAGAATTTTCAAACGTTGAAATGCCCCTTCTTGATAAAATTTATGACCTTTGGTCTTTTCATGCCATTCCCCAACTTGGCCAACTCATTACAGGTGATGGTGATGCTTATCGTTATTTGGTTGAATCTATTCGCAAATTTCCCAAACAAGATGATTTTGCCCATATGATTAGTCGTGCAGGTTTTTCGCGGGTATCGTATCGCAACCTCACCGGTGCTATTGCAGCATTACATTCAGGCTGGAAAATTTGAAAAATGGTACAAATTTCTTCTTATTTTCAACTCATACGTGCAGGATGGATTTTAGCACGTGAAGGCGTCCTTAGTGCTCTTCCCAGAGAAAGTCTTGATGGTCCTTTGGCGACGTGTCATCATATAGCAAGAATCTTAGCGCGACGTAAAACGAAAAAGCAGCACCGATCTGAAAATATGTCGCACGCCATTAATAAACTTGGCCCTTCTTACATTAAGCTTGGTCAATTTCTCGCCACCCGACCTGATATTGTGGGGCATGATATTGCTACAGATCTGGCACAGCTACAAGATCGTGTTCAAACATTTCCTTGCACTGCAGCCATTGCCCAAATTGAAAGTTCGCTAGGTCGTCCTATGAATGATTTATTCATAAACTTTTGTCCGCCTATTGCTGCTGCTTCCGTTGCCCAAGTTCATCCAGCTGAATATTATGATGAAGCAGGTCATAAAAAAAAATGCGCTGTTAAAGTTATCCGCCCTAATATTAGAACTCGTTTTGCCAAAGATCTTAAAAGTTTCTATCTTATTGCCCGTTTACAAGAGCGTTATATTCCTGCTTCTCGCCGTTTACGCCCTGTTCGCGTTGTTGAAACTTTGGCACAAACTACCCGTATTGAAATGGACTTACGCTTAGAAGCAGCTGCCCTATCAGAAATGGCTGAAAATATTCAAAATGACATAGGTTTTCGGGTGCCACTGGTTGATTGGGAAAGAACAGGACGCGATGTTTTAACGATGGAATGGATTGATGGCATAAAAATGTCTAATATTCCAGCACTCAAAGAAGCAAACTTTGATTTGAAAAATCTAGCAACCACGCTTATTCAATCTTTCCTTCGCCATACATTACGGGATGGTTTTTTTCATGCTGATATGCATCCTGGTAATTTATTTGTAGATCAGCAAGGGTGTATTGTTGCAGTGGATTTAGGAATTACAGGGCGACTTAGTAAAAAAGAAAAATATTTCCTTGCTGAAATTCTTTACGGTTTTATTACTCGTGATTACTATCGAGTGGCACGCGCCCATTTTGAAGCAGGATATGTACCGTCTCATCATAGTATTGAAAGTTTTGCTCAAGCCAACCGAGCTATTGGTGAACCCATTCACGGACAATCAGCACAAAGCATTTCCATGGCCAAATTACTCACACTTTTGTTTGAAGTTACTGAATTATTTGACATGAAAGCTCGACCTGAACTTTTGTTGCTGCAAAAAACTATGATTGTTGTAGAAGGTGTAGCCCGCACATTGGACCCAGATTTTAATATGTGGAAAGCCTCTGAACCAGTTGTTAAAGAGTGGATTGGAAAAAATTTAGGGCCTATGGGATTTATCCAAGATTTTAATGAAGGAGCACAAGCACTGTTTTCGCTAGCACGTCAAACACCAAAATTAGTGAAAAACCTTCAAAGTATAGAAGAAAATCTCAGCCAAATGACAAAAACAGGGCTGTATCTTTCTCCCCCCACTTTCAAACACTTTGTTTTCGAACAAAATCGTACTCACCGTTATAGTCGTTATAATTTATTTATCACAACCACTTGTCTCATTATCCTAATCTTTTTTCTTTTTCATTTTTTCTAATTTGCTTAATATGCTAAAAAGAATAAAATTTATGAAATCATTGAAATCATTTTATTTCTTTGGAAGAATTTTATGGCCAGTATCACTATCCGTAATCTTTCACCTGAAGCCAAAGCAATGTTGCGCACACGAGCAGCACAAAATGGTGTTTCTATGGAAGAAGAAGCTCGTCGTTTGTTAAGCAATCCCACAGCACTATCCATGCCACTATTACAAGCAAGTGCTGTTAAAACGCAATCATTGCAATCAAAATCTATACTTCTCATTATCGGTGGTGGAATTGCTGCCTATAAAGTACTTGATTTGATTCGTCGTTTACAAGAACGTGGAGCACATTTGAACATTATTATGACGAAAGCAGCTCAAAAATTTGTTACCCCTTTAGCAGCTGAAGCTCTGAATGGTCGTGCTGTATATAGCGATTTATTTTCACGCGAAAAAGATCATGATATTAGCCATATTCGGCTAGCACGTAATGCTGATTTAATTATTTTAGCACCAGCTACTGCTGATCGTATTGCAAAAATGGCCGTCGGTATAGCAGATGATTTAGCTGGCTGTGTGCTTTTAGCAGCGTGCTGTCCACTTTTGATTGCACCAGCTATGAATCCAGCTATGTGGTCTCATCCTGCAACTGTACGTAATGTCGCACAATTGCATGCCGATGGGGTTCATATAGTAGGGCCAGAAAGTGGTAAAATGGCTGAACAAGATGAAATAGGCTATGGGCGTATGAGTGATCCATTAACCATCGTAGCTTCAGTAGAAACTCTTTTGAGGGTGCAAGAAAAGCCGCTTTCCGGCCGTCATTTCATTGTTACTTCTGGCCCCACGTACGAACCAATCGATCCAATACGTTATCTTGCTAACCGCTCCTCAGGCAAACAAGGCCATGCAATTGCAACAGTTTTAGCCCACTTGGGGGCTTCAGTAACACTTATTTGTGGGCCCGTTAATCTTCCTGATCCGCAAAACATAAAAACCATTCACGTACAAACAGCCTGTCAGATGTTAGAAGCTGTACAGGCTGCATTGCCCGCTGATGGTGCTATTTTTGTTGCTGCTGTTTGTGATTGGCGTAGTCAAACGCAATCTTTACAAAAGATCAAAAAGGAGAATAACAAAATCCCACCATCTTTGCATATGGTTGAAAATCCTGATATTTTAGCAACTATCGGTCACGCTTCAAACCGTCCCTCTCTTGTTATTGGTTTTGCTGCTGAAACACATGATATCATTGCAAATGCACAAAAAAAATGTGTTCAAAAAGGAGCAGATTTCATTCTTGCCAATGACGTTTCTCTCCACACTGATGGAACAAGCATAATGGGTGGAGATACAAACAGAATTTGTCTGGTCAGTAGAAAAACTGTTGAACAATGGCCATGTATGAGTAAACAGAAAGTAGCTGAAAAATTAGCAAAGACTATTGTGTCATTTTTTCATTCTCTCTCTCACTAATTAAAAGAAAAAAAACTTTTTATTTCAATAACAATAAAAATCTTAAAAGTTAATGCTACTAAAAAAACCTTCATAAAATAAAAGGATAAACTTTAATTAATACAATTTACATAAGACCATACGATTTACAAAACAGAGCTTTATAAAACACTATTTAATCTATCTCTTGTTTTCTATTTTTCTTTTCTTATCTATCGTTTATGATTTTTACCGCTACCTACCTGGCTCTAAAACGCCTTTTTACCCCACAATATTGCGTCATGATGTTGAAAATTTTGGGGCTTACTTGTACTGTTTTTATCTCTATATGGTTATTTGCACACAAGCTTTTTATGCCTTATTTTTGGCTTTGGATTACACATTTTTTTTCCACACTAACAGACTGGATAGGATTATTAAAAGTTAGCACATTAATTATTCTTAACTTTGGTTTAGTTTTCCTGATACCTTTTTTAATTGCTCCGACTACAGCTATAATTGGCAGTTTTTTTATTGATACTGCCGCTGAAATTATTGAAAAAGAAGATTATCCCAATGAACCTATTGGGCAAACTATGCCGTTTACTCTTTCGCTTATTCTCTCTTTAAAATTTGCTGTTATAAGCCTTTTAGGTAACGCAATTGCCTTTATTTTATTTTTCATACCAGGCATTAATTTGATTGCCTTTTATGTTATTAATGGCTATATATTGGGCCGTGAATATTTCTTGTTCTCTGCTTACCGTTTTCAATCTCTGCAAGAAGCCCATAATTTTTTACGCGCTCACCATATGAGAGTGTTTTGCGCCGGCTTAGTGATTGCATTTTTTGTTTCTATTCCTATTATTAATTTAGCAACACCACTTTTTGCAGCTGCCTTTATGACATATTTATACAAAATGCTCCCCCACAACCCCTCTACACTTATTACATTAAAATAATTTACATCCCATCAAAATAGTTAATCTGCGAAAGAAGCATTCCATTGTAAAATCAATTCAATATTTAACATAATCTGACGATATTAAAAAATATAAACTTGCACATTAAAATATGATAGCCTTACGCAAATAATTATCGTCATCAACCTTTCAAAATGTAGAAACAAAAATGTATAGATTGTAGTTACATATGACATAAAAATTGTGAGATTTTAAAAATAAACGTGTCGAAAATAAATTTTCGATTTCGCAAATTTTGTATGGAGCAACATGATGTGTTTTATGCCCTATATTATATTAATAGTCCTTATTTCTTATAAAGGTACTGCTCTTAAGCTAGTAATATATAATTGAAATTATTATACCTGCTTTTTAAGCCACAATTTATAAGCTAATGATTCAAAATATCACATCATGCATTTGTAAATTGAAGCATATCTTTGAAAAAATTTCGTTCTTATAGATAGCGTTTCCCTTACATAAATTTTTACTCTCATTTGGGGTGATAGGTACTATAATTTTAATTTTATTTACAATATTAAGCTCTTTTTGCTGAAAACTTATATTAGTTATTTTGGTAATTTAATTATTGTTGAGTTACCATCAACACAGATAAAAAACTTCGCCTGCTAAAATGAATAATGAAATCTTATTTATTAATGTCCCAACAACCAGTAACAAAAAGATATCAAAAATTTTGCAAAATAGTTTAAACTTCGTTTATTATGCTTTTGGAGTAAACGTCACTGATCAAATATTAAAGGAAACATCTTTCCTCAACCAGAGTGACTCTGTAATTGTAATCAACAATATATCCTTACCTGTTGTAACAGGATCTGATATCAAAAAAATGAACGAGCAAAATACATTGCTGAAATTGTTAATAAATTTGTTAAAGACAACTTTCTTTGTTCATGCCATCACTAATAAACAAGGGAAGCTAAAACAATATAATGAGAGCCAATATTAGCAAAAAAATAAAACGAAATAGTTTATTCAATCAATCAAAAGAATCCGAGCATTCAATTCTTTATGCCCTTAAGCCACATGAAAAATGTATAATATTTAAAGGGAGGTTATAAAATGAACTGGATTACAAATTATGTTCGCCCTAAAATTAACTCTATACTAGGTCGCCGCGAAATTCCAGACAATCTATGGATTAAAGATCCTACTAATGGTGAAATGGTATTTCATAAAGATCTAGAAGCCAATCAATATGTGATTCCTTCTTCGGGGTATCACATGCGCATTAGTGCTAAAAACCGTCTTATGCATTTTTTTGATGATGGTGTTTATACATTACTTGAAAATCCAAAGGTTGCCACAGATCCATTAAAATTTCGCGATACAAAACGCTATACTGACCGGTTAAAAGAATATCGCTCCAAACTTGGTGTTGATGATAATATTTTAAATGCACGAGGAACTATTGAAGGCTTACCAATTATTGCCACCGTTCAAGACTTTGCTTTTATGGGTGGGTCACTTGGTATGGCTTCAGGGGAAGCTATTATTAAAGCTTTTCACACTGCCATTGAAGATAAATGTCCTTTAGTTCTTTTTGCTGCTTCTGGTGGAGCACGAATGCAAGAAGGAATATTGTCACTAATGCAAATGCCCCGTACAACAGTGGCAATTGAAATGATGAAAGAAGCAAAACTTCCCTACATTGTGGTTCTTACCAATCCTACCACCGGTGGTGTAACTGCTTCTTATGCTATGTTAGGAGATATTCACATTGCCGAACCTGGAGCTATGATCGGCTTTGCGGGGCCGCGTGTTATTCAACAAACCATCCGTGAAACTTTACCAGAAGGTTTCCAAAGTAGTGAATATCTTCTTAATCACGGTATGATTGATATGGTTGTATCACGCTTGGATATGAAAGCTACTATTGCGCGTCTTTTACGCTTGATGATGAAACATTCTACGCCCCAAAAGCCTTATTATCCATCATCTCAAAATCCTCAAACAGCGTTTTCTGAAACAAATGCTGCTTGAACTATGAAAAAAAACCATACAAAAAAAGTGATTGATGATTTACTAGAAATTTATCCGAAAAAATTTGACCTTTCTTTAGAACGCATTTCTCGCCTTTTAGAGCGTCTTGGTAACCCGCATTTAAAGCTTGCATCTATTATTCACATCGCTGGAACAAATGGTAAAGGATCTGCTTCAGCTATTTGTCGGGCTTTGTTGGAAAGTGCAGGCTATTGTGTTCATGTATACAGCTCTCCTCATTTGGTGCATTGGAATGAACGTTGGCGATTAAACGGTCAATTTGTCACAGATGACCAACTGATCAAAACAATTCATCAAATTATAGAAGTAAACTGTAATGAACCGATCTCTATTTTTGAAATTCTCACAGCTGTTGCTTTTATGCTGTTTAGTACAAATCCAGCTGATGCAATAATTTTAGAAGTTGGATTAGGAGGGCGTTTTGATGCTACCAATGTGATTAACAAGCCAGCTGTATCCCTTATAATGCCCATTGACTATGACCATGAAACCTTTCTTGGCAACACTATTAAACAAATCGCTTTTGAAAAAGGGGGAATTATCAAACAAGCTGTTCCTGTGGTCATAGGTAAGCAAAATTATGATATAACTCATTGTGTTTTAAGCACCCTTGCCGATAAAAACAAAGCGCCTTATTCTATTTTTAACCAGGATTATCAAAGTTATAAAGAATATGGACGTATGGTATTCCAAAATAATCAAGGTTTAATGGATTTACCACTTCCTAATCTTATTGGTGCTCACCAAATTGCTAATGCTGGTGCTTCTATTGAAGCAATCTATCAAGCAGGTTTTCAGCTTTCACAACAAACAATAAGCAAAGCTTTGCGCAATCTTTACTGGCCAGCACGAATGCAACATCTTACCCATGGACGATTAGTTGATCAACTTCCTCTCAGTACTGATTTATGGCTAGATGGTGGTCATAACCCTGCTGCTGGAAAAGTTGTTGCAGAGGAACTTACACAATGGAAAAAAAAATCAAACCGTCCTATTATTATGATTGCCAGTATGCTTAAAACTAAAGACACTATTGGTTATTTTCGCCCTCTGGCCAATCTCGTAGATAAAGTTTATACAATTCCATTGAACTCTAATGATGCAAGTATCTGCCCAATAATTTTAGCCCAATCAGCTCAAAAAGTAGGGCTTACTGCTAGCCCGCAAGCTAATCTACAAACTGCTTTTCATAAAATTAGTCTAGAACATAAAGATGCAATCATCTTTATTGGTGGCTCTCTTTACCTTGCAGGTGATATTTTACGTGACAATGAAACACCGCCATGCTAAAAATTCTTTTCTTTATAGAGCTTTAATAAATAGAATTTTTTATTATGAAACTTGATTACACTCTTTACCAACATCCTAAACTTATCACTGTTTTCGGTGGATCAGGTTTTGTAGGACGACATATCGTTGAAACTTTAACCAAACGGGGTTATCGCGTTCGTATTGCTGTTCGCTGTCCGCAAAAAGCTTATTACATGTTACAAATAGGCGAAGTGGGCCAAACTCAAATGCTTGCAACTGACGTTAAGGACCACACTTCTGTTGCCCGTGCATTGCTTGGAGCAGAAGGTGCAATCTTTCTTCCTGGAAGCTTAACGCAAGCAAATCAGTCGAATTTTCAAAATACACAAATTGATGGCGCCAAAAATGTTGCAGAATTATCAGCTCAAGCGAATATTCCGCTCATTCATATGTCAACACTCACCGCCAATGATGAAAACACCTTATGCTCTTATACCCGTGCCAAATTTACAAGTGAGCAAATTGTACATCATAGCCATCCTCAAGCAATTATTATGCGCCCATCGGTTATTTTTGGGCCGGAAGATTGTTTTTTTAATACTTTGGCAAATTTATCTCGCTTTTCGCCTATTATGCCACTTTTTGGTGGAGGGCAAAATAAATTGCAACCTGTTTATGTTGGTGATATCGCTGAATTTGTTACACGCGCTTTAGAAGGAAAGGTTGCCTTTGGAAAAAGTTATGATCTTGGTGGACAAGTAGTTATGACATTCCAGAATATCGTTGAAAATGTACTAAAAATTATCCACCGCAAAAAAATAGTTTTATCCATGCCTCTTTCTTTTGGTCTCTTCATTGGAAATGTTTTAGGAAATATCGGTAAAATACCCTTATTACCAGAACTTATGACAGTTGATCAAATGCACTTTCTACAAATGGACAACATCGTCTCTCAAGAAGCTATCAAAAATGGACGAACGTTAGAAGGAGTAGGGATTACTCCTAAAACAATGAGCGCTATTTTACCCAGTTACCTATGGCGGTTTCGTCCACAAGGGCAGTTTTCTAAAAGTTTATCAGCTTAACACGCATTCTTTTTGTAACTAAATCGATAACAAGTCTTGTGTCCTAAAAGAAAAAAGTTAGATGTACTAACGTTCAAATTTATATTCATTTGTCGTTTTCCAGAGAATATAACCTTATAAATAAATTTTTTGGCTTCCTCTTATAATGCCAAAACCACTACAAACCATTAGTTTTTTTTATCAATACAACTTATGATATTCTTTGTTGCCTTTTGGGAGTATCATTATTCAACATATTGTTTATCGTTAAACTTATAAAAGTTTAAAAAAGATTTTTTCATATAAACACATAAAGAAATCTTTATATATGCGTGTATTTTTAAAGCTTCCTTATTACTTTGAACAAAGTAATTTTAGAGGAGTAAAAATGATAGTTTAATATTTACTATCAAGGATAGCGAACTTATTGTTTATAGCTAGCAAAAAATCTGGTATTTTTCACCAAAAACGAAAATACTCAATCTGATGAATTTTCGTAAAGAATTTTCTTCTCATTAATCTTTAAATGAGACATATATTTCTTGTACAGAAAACTACAAAATAAAGTAACCGTTTTGCTTAAATATCCTAATGAAAAAGTTGCATGTCTTTACCTTGATCGGTTAGAAATAAAATCAAACGTTCTATCGGAAGATATAAGCTGTCTATATTGGAGTTACCTATAAGAACCCTAAAAAGCTCAATTATTACCGTTATTAGAACATTTCCTTGGTAAAAAAAGGAGACGCATCGTGCACAACTTTGGTGACTATAACTCCAAAGAAAAAACTCAAAAAATCATTCAAATTTATACTGGTATTTTTTGCTTCTTGTTCTTTTTTTCCCCATTGCCAGCTGTTGCTCAATCGTTAGAATTTCTCTCTTTTCCTACTTTCACTTGGCCAGATGGTTCATGGTTTATTCTAGCACTCTTTGGAGGTATTTCTTGTACCTCACTGCTCATATGTATAGCGGTTATTATGGCTATAAAAAAAGCCTCATGGAAGCCATTGAAAATGATTCAAGCAGATTTTTTTGAAAAGCTTAAATATTATGAATGGCTTTTTGAAGAAACCGAGCAGTGTCTTCTTATTTGGGAAAATCCAACAGCCTTACCGCATACAATTGGTAATATTTCTGCATTACAAAAAATAGAAATTAATCACAAAAATTTTCAATGCTTTGGGCGTTGGCTTGAAGAATCATCTTTAAGACAACTTGATCAAGCACTGATTCAATTGCGTTGTAATGGTCATCCTTTTGAACTTTCTATTACCACGACAAATAAAATATTATTGCAAGTTACAGGTGTCGTCGCAGGAACAGCAGCTATTGCGCGTTTTCAAGATATCTCACCCCAGCAACATGAAAATATTCGTTTAAAGGAAAATATCACTGAGTTACTTAAGGAACTGAAACTACAACGTAACCTTCTTGACCATATTCAAGAACCGGTATGGATTCAAGATTGTAAAGGAAAAATCTGTTTTATCAACCGTGCTTTTCGAGAAATAACAGACTTCCAAGAAGGCAGCAATCAGATAACTGATCTTTTCAATGAAGATACACAGTGTAAAGCAACTGAAACAGAAACAGTTTTTCAAGAACATGTTCATACAGTGATCAATGGAGAACGGCGCCACTTTCACCTCACCCGTATCACAACCCCAGAGGGGATGGCAGCTTTTGCCCGTGATGATAGTGCATATGAAAATCTTACTAAAGAAATGAGACGAGTTCTTCAAAATCATTGTGAGACACTTGACCAAATTTCAACAGCTGTAGCAATTTTTGATACTAACCAAAAATTAAAATTCTGCAATCATGCTTTTAAAGTTTTATGGCCGTTGGAAAATTCCTTTTTAGAAAGTGAACCAAGTCATTCACTGCTTCTTGAACAGTTGCGTGAAAAAGGATTTCTTGGTGAACATCCTGATTGGCGTGCATGGAAAGAAGAGCTTTTTAAAGCTTACGAGCAAATAGAATCGAACCAACAAATTTGGAATCTTCCCGATGGACGTACAGTGCGTGTTATTGCTAGCCCTCATCCACAAGGAGGTATTACTTGGTTTTACGAAAATCTCACTGAAAAAATTGATCTTGAACGACGTTATAACACACTAATTAAAATACAAGGTGAAACACTTGATAAACTTTCCGAAGGTGTAGTGGTTTTTGGAACTGATGGACGTCTTCGTTTATCAAATCCAGCCCTATCAAAATTGTGGTCTTTACCTTATAATTTACTAGTAGAAGGAACTCATATTACACAATTACAAACCCATTGTTCAACTTTAACCGTGGGACAAGAATGGGAACAATTTAGCAAATTCATCACGGGTTTTGCTGACAAACGTGATGCATATTCAGGTCGCATAGACTTAAAAAATGGGACGATTATTGATTATACGTTGGTACCACTACCCAACGGACAAACAATGTTAACATTTGTTAATGTCACCGATAGTGTTTATATTGCGCGTGCACTGCAAGAAAGAAATGAAGCTCTAGAAAACTCTGACCGTTTACGCAACGAATTTGTTCAACATGTTTCTTATGAATTACGTACACCTCTTACCAATATTATTGGGTTTTCTGACATTCTACGCGACCAAATTTTTGGCTCTATTAATAAACGTCAGCGTGAATATCTTGGCCATATCCAATCAGAGTCAAATGCCCTTTTGAATATTGTCAATGACATTCTTGATCTTGCAACTCTTGATGCAGGTATTATGGAATTAGACATTAAACCAGTTAACATTGCCGGTGCTATGGCGCAAGCAGTTGCCCGAGTAGAAGAACATCTTAACGGGCGCTATATCACATTTTCACAACAAATTTCTCCTTCCTTAAATTTTATTTCAGCTGATGCAACACGTTTGCACCAAATTTTTGTTAATATACTCAGTAATGCTGTTAATTTTGCAACGGAAGCAAGCACTATTGAATTTTGTGCTAATAAACAAGAAGACAACATTGTTTTCAGCGTTCATAATGAAGGATCTGACATTCCAACTGATATTCTGGATCGGATTTTTAAACGTTTTTCTTCTCACCCGCATCATGGTGGACGTGCAGGAGCAGGTCTTGGACTTTCTCTTGTTAAAAGTTTCGTTGAACTTCATGGTGGACATGTTAAAATTTTAACCGGTATGGGCCAAGGGACAACAGTTAAGTGCTTTTTTCCAATGCAAAAAGAGAATATAATTTCTTAATCTTACTTTTAATTATCATAACAGTTTTTTTCTATAAATTTTATGGAACTCTTTATGAATTTTAGTTTTTTTCTCGAAAATGAAGAAGCAACTAAACTTTTTGCACAAGATTTAGCCCTTGCCTTAAAACCAGGCGACCTTGTAACACTTCAAGGCAATCTTGGAGCAGGAAAATCAACGCTTGCCCGTGCCCTTATCCGTGCACTTGCTAACGATAATACATTGGATGTTCCTAGTCCTACTTTTACCCTTGTTCAAGATTATCAGCTTCCACAATTTGAAGTTATCCATGCTGATTTTTACCGCCTTTCTATGATGGAAGAAATTGACGAATTAGGACTTCATGAAGCGCGTGAACAAAGTGTTTTATTGATAGAATGGCCAGAAAAAGGAGCAGATCTTTTAGGGCCTGCTACCTTTGCTATCACTTTACAACACAAAAACTGTGGACGTCATATTACTGTGATATCAGCAGAACATTCTGTCCAGCGCCTACAACACTCCTTTGCCATTCGTTCCTTCCTAACAAATCATGGACGTGGTCATGTCCATCGTTGTTTTTTAGCAAGTGATGCCTCAGCACGTTCCTATGAACTTTTAAATGATGGTCACCATCAAGAGGTTTTTATGGATGCAGCGACTATGCAAATAACACATGATGCTAATTCCTCTTATTCAGAAATAGCACATCTTGCAAAAGATATCCGTCAATTTGTAGGAATAAGTCGACTTATTTTGGATAATGAATTTTCTGCTCCTCGTATTTTTGTTGAAGATTTTGAAAAGAGCTTTTTAATTTTAGAAGATCTAGGGCGTGAAGGACTTTTAGATCAAATGGGTAATCCTATAGAAGAGCGTTACCTTGCTTGTAGTGAACTATTGGCGGCGTTCCACCAAAAGTCATGGCCTTCAGAAAAACAATTTGCGACATTTTCGCTTCAAATTCCCTGTTATGATTACCAAACTATGCAAGCAGAACTTTCCTTACTGCTGGACTGGTATATACCCTTTCAAAAACAAAAACCTTTAGACGAAAAACAACGTAATGCTTTTTTTACCTGTTGGCACCCCTATCTTGACATGTTAGTTCAAGGAGAAAATACCTTTGTTATGCGCGATTATCATTCGCCTAACATTCTTTGGCGTGCTCATAAAAAAGGAATTGATCGCATTGGTCTTATTGATTTTCAGGATGGTTTGCAAGGCCCAACAGTTTATGATCTTGTTTCTTTAGCGCAAGATGCACGTTGCTATATTTCACCAACATTGGAAACAAAAATTCTCGATGCTTATTGCAATGCGCGCCGTAAAGCACCACGATCTTTTAATGAAGATGAATTGCGTAAACTTTATGCGTTTGCCGGTGCTCAACGAGTTTCAAAAGTTTTAGGAATTTTTATACGACTTCATCAACAAGATGGAAAGTCATCGTACCTTAAACATTTACCTCATTTGCAAGATTATCTTGCCCGTAATCTTTCACACCCAAGCCTTACTCATTTACAAAGCTTTTATCAAGAAGTGGGTATACTTACAAACACACTGTAAATATCTAACTATTGAACCCACTAGTCATATGCCTTATACACGCTTCTTATCTGTAAAACAGTTATAAGATTCAAAATTTGGTACCGCTAAACCACTTTTTTCAAGCAAAATCGTTTTTTTATTCTTAAACGCAGCTCTTCTTTTGATTAACCACAATTTTTTTGTTCCATACAAATGGGATATTATTGTAACTTCAGTCCCTATAGACCCATTTCTTTAAACCGTTACATGCCACAAAACTATAAATAAACATAATGGTTGTATTATTGACCCTCAAAATAAACTTTCTTGAGCAATTTTAGATAATTTTCAAAGTAGCTATAATAATGCTATTTCTAAGCAATCCACTTATTTTATAAACACTTCATTCATCTCATTTTCTTTGGAAAAGCTATTGTACAAACGCAGTTTTCAGGCTTTTGCTAATTGAAAATTAGTATACAATGGAAATTAATTAAAAGATAACTAAGATGGAATCTTTATGCCCCCAAAAAAAGGCTCAGTGCCTCGTAAACCGCGTGTATTTTCTATTTCTCCTGGAACTTCTTTTTTGCCTCATATCGTTGATGCACTTCTTTCAGGCACCCTTATTGATGACTTCGCACCAAATGGAGACATTCAAGCTGCTCTTGCTGATACTCTTATTTATGTACCAACACGACGTGCTGCTCGTGCTTTACGCGCAGCCTTTGTTGAAAGAAATCATACACGATCAAGCTTTTTGCCTACTATCCGTCCTTTAGGAGATATGGATGAAGAAAATTCTTTTTTTGTTGAAGATCATAACAGTATTTTGACACTCAATCCCCCCATTAGAGAAAGTGAACGTCTTCTTCTTCTAGCGCGCCTTATTCGTCCTTGGCGTGAAAAATTGCCAGCTCATTTGCGTGCTATGTTTGGTACAGAAGATGTGCTCATTCCTACTAATACCGCCGATGCAATTTGGTTCGCCCAAGATTTAGCATGCTTGATGGATGAAGTTGAAACAGAATCTGCAGATTGGTCAAAACTCAAAGATATTTGCCCTGATACGGTTGCTGAATGGTGGCAAATCACTTTAGATTTTTTAACTATTATCACACAAAATTGGCCTCAAATTTTAAAGGAAAAACAACGAAGCAATCCAGCTGAATGGCGTAATCAAGTACTCAAAATACAAGCAGATATTTTACACCGCACACAACCTCATAAACCTATTATCGTTGCCGGCGCAACAGGTTCTATTCCCGCAGTTGCACATCTTTCAAAAGTTGTCGCCTACCTGCCCAAAGGAGCTGTTGTTCTCCCAGGACTTGATCTTTATATGGATGAAGTGCAATGGGATACATTAAGCACAATCAATAAAGGTACAACAACTCTTGATTGTTTCGACCATGCTCTTGATGCTTTTAGCCATCCTCAATACCATTTAAAGAAATTTTTATCTCTTATGAAATGTCAACGCATTCATGTAAGTGAAATTGGCCAAAGAAGTATTATGCAAACAAAACGCGCTGCCCTTGTATCAGAAGCGCTACGACCAGTTTCCACTACAGATCAATGGGCACAAATCGTACGCGATGATTATGAAAGTATTTGCGCAGATTGGTCACTGATTGAAGCTGCTAATGAACGCGAAGAAGCTTTAGCCATTTCTATTGCTTTACGTAATGCCATTGAAGAACCTCAAAAAATTGCAGCTCTTATTACTAATGACCGTAATTTAGCGCGCCGTGTTGTCACTGAATTACAGCGATTTGGGATTGAAGCAAATGATTCAGGTGGAATGCCGCTTGCACATACATTGCCTGCAACCTTATTACGGCTTCTCTTAGAGAATGTATTTAAGCCTGGTGATCCAATCGCTTTTCTATCTCTTCTTAAACACCCACTCACAATTTTAGGACAAAATCGTCAACGTTTACGTGAAATAGTAGAAAATTTTGAATTATTTGTTCTTCGAGGCAATCCTAATCGTATCAATCTTTGCGAATGTGATCAATTTCTTGAAACATGGGTGCAAACACATTCCTATAACATGCCTGATAACTGCTCCTTTGATCCACAAAAAACCGAAGAAGCACGCTCACTTTGTCATCTTTTGGTTAAAGCAATTGAACCATTAGTGTCTTTGATGAAACAGGATAAAGAATGTACCATCAATGAAGTTGCAAGAGCAACTGTTGAGGCGTTTGAAAATTTTGGGCGAGACGATAATAATTCTTTTGTGCATCTTTATCAAAATGAAGCAGGAAAAACTTTATCAATTTTTTTGCATGAATTGATTAGCGATCAATCAGAATTAAAGTTTGATCTTTGTGAATGGCCGGCTATGTTTTTAGCCCTTATAGCAGCTCGCTGTGTAGGCCCTTCTCCTGGAGGGCATCCACGCTTATTTATTTGGGGTACTTTGGAATCGCGCTTACAAACAGTCGACACAGTTGTTCTTGGTAACCTTAATGAAGGATCTTGGCCTATAACAACTCGCAACGATGCTTTTTTATCGCGGCCAATGAAAATAACACTAACTCTTGAACCACCTGAAAAGCGTATTGGCCTTGCCGCACATGATTTTCAATGGGCTATGGGAATGAATAAAGTGGTGATGAGCCGAGCTACGCGGATCAACCATATTCCTTCTGTTCCCTCACGCTGGTTACAACGTTTAGAAACAGTAGTGGGCAAACAAGTTTGGAAGCAAATTTGCTCACGGGGAGAGACGTTTCTTCATTGGGCGAAAATGCTTGACAAAACAGACACGATCGGTTTTACACTACGACCTTGCCCTGTACCGCCACTTGATATACGCCCGCGTCATTTTTCAGTAACTGAAATAGAAACGTTACGCTATAATCCTTATGCTATTTATGCTAAAAAAATCTTGCGTCTCAAACCACTTAAAACACTTATTTATAACCCCCATGCAACTGAACGTGGAATTTTATATCACGCTATTCTTGCTTCTTTTTGCTCACAAATAAAAGACCCAAATGTTACCCATGCATTAGCTACACTTTTGGCCATTGGGCGCAAAGAATTCGACAAATTAAATTTGCCTCCTGACATTGAAGCAATTTGGTGGTCAATTTTTGAAAATTTTGCTCCTTTTTTTATTAAATGGGAACAAAGTCTCGGACCTCGAGAACGACATGTCGAAGTTATTGCTCAAAAAACACCTATAGGCACAACAGGTATCACTCTTTCAGGACGTGCTGATCGTATTGATATTTTGCCTGGTAAAATGGTTGAAATTCTTGATTTTAAAACCAATACTCCTCCTTCATCTAAACAGGTTCGTGCTTTATTACATCCACAATTGGCATTAGAAGCAGCTTTATTAATGCAAGGAGCTTTTACAGACTTCCAAGATTTTACTCCGTTAAACTTATTTTATATCCCCCTTAAAGCAAAAGGTCCAATCGAATCTCAATCGATTATCCCACGCAAAAAAGCAAAAGACCAAACAAGCGCTGTCTCGCTTAGTCAAGAAGTATGGAAACGTCTTATCGCATTGATTGAGTATTATCAAAACCCACAACAAGGCTATCTTTCACACGCACTCCCTTCACCTCATCGTTATGAAGGTGATTATGATCACTTGGCTCGATTATCGGAATGGTCTGGTAATTTTTATAAAGCAGGCTCATCATGACTACTTTTTTTATTCCTGAAGCCGCCCTTGATGCACAAAAAAAAGCAACACATCCAAAAACAAATGTGTGGGTTTCTGCAAATGCAGGATCTGGAAAAACCCATGTTCTAAGTGAACGCGTTATCCGTTTGCTTTTAAACGGCACACCTCCAGCACGCATTTTATGTCTAACTTATACCAATGCAGCCGCTTCCGTCATGCAATCGCGTATTTTTCGCACGCTTTCCAGTTGGAACGAACTTAATGATGAGCAACTTCAAACACTCTTATCGCAACTTGAAAATAAGCCCTCAAGTGCACAAAAACTAGCTCATGCGCGTAAACTCTTTGCCCGTGCCCTTGAAACACCAGGTGGCTTAAAAATCCAAACCATTCACGCATTTTGTGAATCTTTATTGCATCAATTTCCGCTAGAATCTAATATTGCTGGCCATTTTGAATTGCTTGACGATACAAATCGAACACAGTTATTGCATCAAGTCCGTTGCCAACTTTTGGCACATAGTCATGTGCAATCGGCTTTAAAAGAGCTATTTAAAACTATTAGCGAAAGTACATTTGATCAATTGCTTCATGAAGCTACTCAAAAACAACACGAACTTTCTGATTTCTTACCTTTCATTTTATCTGAAAGTGGAAAACAGCAACTACGTGCATTTTTTAATTTAGCACCCAATGAAACACATTCACAAATACTTAAAGAAATTCAACAAACTGCTTCATTGTCTCCTTATACCCTCAAATATTTTCAAACCTACGGTAATAAAAGAGTAACAGGCATTATAGAGAAATTTTCTCAGTTAGCGACCATCTCAGATGAAGAAGATATCATAGACATTGTATCAAGCATTTACTTTACAACTGACGGCATACCACGTAATTTTTCACGTCTTCTTTCCAAAAAATTAGACGAAACTTCGTCTTTCATTCAAAAAGAGATTGAAGAAAAGCAAGACAAGATCTCTGTTTTGTTAGACAAACGTCAATGTATAAAGCTCGTTACACTCAATATAGCCGCTTTTCAGATTTGTGCTACTTATCTTAAAATCTATGCAGATTTAAAAAAAGCCAATGGCTTGTTAGATTTTGATGATCTTATTGAACGCACACTTTATTTATTGCAGCGCAAAGGTGCAAGTCAGTGGGTGCAATACAAACTTGATCGTGGCATTGATCATATTCTTATCGATGAAGCACAAGACACTAACCCTGAGCAATGGCAAATTATCCAGCTTTTAGCGCAGGAATTTTTTGCAGATTATAGTCAAAACACAAATATCCGCACTATTTTTGCTGTTGGTGATGAAAAACAATCTATCTATTCTTTTCAAGGTGCTGAACCAGAAAATTTTGCTAAAAATGGCCGGATGTTTCAAAAACAAGCGCAACGCATTAATCAAAAATTTGAAAAAATACAACTGCACTATTCTTTTCGCTCTACAGCTGATATCCTCAAAGGTGTTGATCTTGTATTTGAAACACCGGAAAATTATAAAGGACTTTCAGCAGACAATGTAAAAACAGTGCACGAACCTGTTCGTATTAACAGCCCAGGCGAAGTTATTTTATGGGACGCCATTTCCAAAGAAACAAACGAGCTTCCTGATGATTGGCATTTAACTGTTGATCATGTGGATACACCTGAAATACACTTAGCAAATAAGATTGCCGCAACCATTGCTGATTGGTTGCATTCAGGCAAAATGCTTCCAGCAAAAGGACGTTTACTGCGTGCCAGTGACATTATGGTTTTAGTTCGTAAACGACATGATCAATTTGTACCTGCTCTTTCTCGCGCACTTAAATTACATAACGTTCCTGTGGCTGGTGCTGATCGTTTACAGCTAACCAGCCATATCAGTGTGCGTGACTTAATGGCGCTTGCGCAATTTGTTTTGCAACCACAAGATGATCTTTCTCTTGCCTGTGTTTTAAAAAGTCCACTTTTTGCACTTAGCGAAGATGCACTCTATCATCTTGCAGCAAAACGTAAAGGATCACTTTGGCAAAGTCTTTATATCCATGCTTCATCACATGCATCTTATAAAGATGCTTTTGAAAAATTAAGCAAATATCGCACCCTTGTCGATAAAATGCCTGTTTTTGAATTCTATAGTTATATTCTCAACAATGACAAAGGACGACAAAAAATCCTTGCTCGTTTAGGATCTGAAGCAAATGAAATTCTTGACGCTTTTATGGATTATACACTCACGATTCAAAAAACCGGTTTGCCAGGACTACAAGCCTTTTTGGAAACATTGAGTGCCAATAAACCAGAAATCAAGCGTGAACTTGATCAAAACCATGAAGAAGTTCGTATTATGACTATCCACGCTGCTAAAGGATTGGAAAGCGCTGTTGTTTTTTTGGTTGATCCGGGTAGTGCAATCTGGGATTCATGTTACATACCGCACTTTTTCACATTTCTTTTGAATGGAAGACAAGCTCTTATTTGGCGCCCAAATGCACAATTTAATACAAAACCTTTTGAAAAAGCACTCTCATATTTAAAAGAGCGTGCAGAAGAAGAGTATAAGCGTCTTCTTTATGTGGGAATGACACGTGCTGAAGATCGATTGATTGTCTGCGGTTATAGCAGTCAAAAAGAAAACTCTAATACATGGCTAAAATTAGTAAAAAAAGCCCTTCAGCCCCACAGCGTTACCATAAAAGGCCCGACAGAAGATATAGCAGCTTGGCGCTATTCTATTACAAATTCTTCTACCCTAATAAACAAAGAAATGCTTGATGAAGATAAACAAACATTTCCACCTTTGCCAGCTTTTTTTCATCACAAAATGCCTTCACAACCAGTTTTACCAAAACCACTCAGACCTTCTGTTGCTGGTCGTTCCATTGATATTGACGTTGAACTTTCCCCTCATCAAGAACACCTTAGCATTTCACCTATTTTAGGAGAAAAAAACACGAATAAAATTTTCTCTATTGAATATGGTAACTTGGTTCACCGCTTACTACAATATCTGCCTGAGTGCCCTCCCCAAAAACGTCTTGATTATGCTCAACGCTATCTTAACATCAAAGCTTCTCATTGGCCTGAAATCCAAAGAGAAAAAGCACTCTATCAAATTTGGGAAGTGTTAGAAAATTCAAATCTCAAGTCTCTCTTCTCTGCTAATTCCAAAGCCGAAGTTTCTCTCATGGGCACTGTTACAATTCATGGTAAAGAACAAATAATTTCCGGTCAAATTGACCGTTTATGCATCACCCAAGATAATGTTCTTTTTGCTGATTTTAAAACAGGAATTCCACCAGAAGATGAAGCTACTATCGCCCCAAACTATTTATTACAAATGGCTCTTTATCGGAAATTGCTGCAAACTATTTACCCCAATAAAAATATTGATGCTTTTCTTATTTATTGCAAAGAAGCAAAAATTTTTACACTTACTTCTGAAAAACTCGATGCATGTTTGAATGAATTAGCCTAACAAAAAAGAAAGGACTTTCTAAAAGATCTTGCCCTCCTTTAATTTATCATTACTTGACATTAATCAAAGTCATTCTAATATGTACAAATGAATATATAAAGGCTCAATCAATGACATGTATAAAAGCTGATAATAGCAATTTCGAAAATAAAGTTCTTACCTCTTCCATCCCTGTTGTAGTTGATTTTTGGGCAGAATGGTGTGGCCCTTGCAAAATGATTGCACCAATTCTTGATGAAATTTCAATAGAAATGGAAGGTCAGGTGAAAATTGCTAAAGTTAATATTGATGAAAATCCAGAGTTGGCTACACAATATGGAGTTCGTTCAATTCCTACTCTCTTGATGTTCAAAAATGGAAATATCTCATCTCATATGGTTGGTGCTGTTTCTAAAGGACGCCTCTATGAATGGATTAAAGAGGGGCTTAGTTAAATCTGTTTATAATAATTTTTATATAAAGAGAAAAATTCTAAGGAATTCTTTACCTTCTTAAAACAATCTCCTTTTGTTGAAACAAAAATTATTTACTTACTTAGAGCGGACTTGATAATCTTTAAAGGGTGAAAATTTTATTTTTGGAGCCCGTTCTGCTTCATAATTCAATGAAAAATGATTTTCTGCTAAAAAAACCGGATCACCATCCAAATCGTGAGCAATAGCAGAGCGGTGATTTGTGAGAAAATTTTGAAGCTCATCTTTATTGTCTGCGAAAATCCAACGACAAATATTGAAACGCGCTAGTTCAAAATTTACGGGTAAAGAATATTCTACCTTCAATCTTTCTATTAAAACATCAATTTGCAAAGCACCAATAACACCAATAAGAGCAGGTGATCCATCATCAGGAATAAAGAGTTGAACAACTCCCTCTTCAGCCATTTGCCGCAAAGCTTCTTTAAGCTTTTTTGCTTTCATGGGATCGCTTAAACATACGCGACGCAAAATTTCTGGTGCAAAATTTGGTAAACCTTTAAAGAGAATATCCTCTCCCTCAGTCAAAGTATCACCAATCCGCAAAGTTCCATGATTAGGAATTCCAACTACATCACCAGCATAGGCTTGATCAGCAATTTGGCGTGAACGAGCAAAGAAAAATTGCGGTGTTGAAAGTGTCATTGGCTTTCCCGTTCGAACTAGTTTTGTCTTCATACCCCGCTTAAGCGTTCCTGAACATACCCGTAAAAATGCAATCCGATCACGATGATTAGGATCCATATTGGCTTGAATTTTAAAAACGAACCCTGTCATCTTGGATTCTACAGCCATTACAGTGCGTTGATCAGCCACCTGATCACGAGGACTTGGACCAAAATCGACTAATGCATTTATTAAATCACGAACACCAAAATTACGTAAAGCTGAACCAAAATAAACAGGTGTCATATGACCTTCATAAAAAGCCTGAAAATTAAATTTTTTGCATGCATTACGGGCAAATTCTATCCCTTCAACAAAGGATGCACGTTGATTTTCAGGAAGTAAATTAGAAACCTCAACAGGTCCAGAAACTATTTTTGGGGTTACCTCATCATCATGCTGGCGAAAACAATTATGATGAAAATCAAAAGTACCTTTAAAATCTTTACCTATACCAATAGGCCATGTAATTGGAGCAGTATCAAGAACAAGCTTTTCTTCAATTTCATCTAAAATTTCTAGGGGATCACGCGCCTCACGATCCATTTTATTAACAAAAGTAATAATAGGAATGTCCCTCATTCGGCAAACTTCGAATAATTTTAATGTCCTGGGCTCAATTCCGCGCGCACCATCCAACACCATAATAGCGCTATCAACTGCTGTGAGGGTGCGATATGTATCATCTGCAAAATCAGCATGGCCTGGAGTATCCAACAAATTAAAAATATGCCCTTCATATTCAAATGTCATCACAGATGTTACAACCGAAATACCACGATCACGTTCAATTTTCATCCAATCAGAACGAGTTTGAATACGATCTTTTTTTGCTCTCACCTCACCGGCAAGTTGAATAGCACCACCAAACAGTAAAAATTTTTCTGTTAATGTCGTCTTTCCTGCATCAGGGTGCGCAATAATTGCAAATGTACGCCGTCGTTTTACTTCTTGCGCTCTATATTCCATTATTCCCCCACAGGTTGTGCAAGCGTTTCAGCAATGAGTGCACGTATTTTATCAATTCCATAAAGCGCAATAAACGATCCAAATCTTGGCCCCCGTTCTTGCCCTAAAAGAACTTCATAAAGCATTTGAAAAAAGACATTCGAAACACCAGGTCCCCCTTCAGGGCTTTTTTTGTTATGATCTTGATAACATTGTGTTAAACGCGCAACATCAAGAAGCGCATTTTGGATTGTATTTTCATCAGCAGTTTCTGGAAGGCTGGCTAATTTTTCATCGATTTTAGCCAATGTTAAACGTTCATTTTCATCAGGTATACGAAATTTTTTGTTTGGTTTTACAAAAATACCAAAATATTTAATGGCAAATTCCACTAACTGATCAAGCATTGGATATGTTTGCGGATTTGCTCCTTTAGCATAGCGAGAAATAAACCCCCAAAGAACTTCTTTATTTTCAGCATTTGAAGCACTTACTAAATTCAATAACATAGCGAAAGATACAGGCAAATTAATTTGTGGTGGGCAACCATTATGGATATGCCATACGGGATTATTTAACCGATCTTTCCACAACTGACGATTATAAGCTGAAAGATGTGCATAATATTCGTCAACGGCTTTTGGAATGACATCAAAATAAAGTCGTTTTGCCGTTTTAGGCTTTAAAAACATATAGAGCGCTAAGCTTTGTGTTGGTGCATAAGTCAACCATTCATCAATAGTCAAACCATTTCCTTTGGATTTGGAAATTTTCTGTCCCTTATCATCTAAAAAAAGTTCATAATTGAACCCTTCAGGCGGATCACCACCAAGTACTTTGCAAATTTTAGAAGAAAGAGAGACGGAATCGATAAGATCTTTTCCCGCCATTTCATAATCAACCCCAAGCGCTTTCCAACGCATTGCCCAATCCACCTTCCACTGGCATTTAACCCTTCCACGTGTGACTTCTGTTTCAATGGTTTCACCTGTTTCAGGTTCGATATAAGTGACAGTGCCTTTTTCAATATTACGGGCGATCATTGGTACCTGTAATACTTTTCCAGAAATAGGAGAGATAGGCAAAAAGAGTGAATATGTTGCCCGCCGCTCTTCACCCAATGTTGGCAGAATAATGTCCATAACCTGATCATAACAGGCAAGTATCTTTAAAAGTGCTTCATCAAAACGGCCAGAACTGTAATAATCGGTAGAGCTGATAAATTCATAATCAAAACCAAAGCGATCAAGAAAAGCGCACAAACGCGCATTATTAGCTGCTCCAAAAGAAGGATAAACATTCCCAAAAGGATCTGGTACGCGACTAAGTGGCTGACCAAGATAACTTTCCATCTTTTCACGATCAGGCACATTATCAGGAACTTTGCGCAAACCATCCATATCATCAGAAAAGCACAAAAGTTTTGTTTTAACTTTGTTCTCAGTTAAAATATGAAAAGCATGACGCACCATGGTCGTGCGCGCCACTTCTCCAAAAGTACCAATATGCGGCAAACCAGAAGGTCCATAGCCTGTTTCAAATAAAATGTTTTCTGGATAACCTGTTTTTTCATAACGCTTGATAAGCTTGCGTGCTTCTTCAAACGGCCAGGCTTTCGACTGGGCAGCTGCATCAATTAATTCGGGTGTAAAACTAAGGGCAGCACACTGATCACGCATTTATAATTTTTATCCTTAAATTAAATTGTTTAATACACATGGTGTATGGTTATTGAATTTATTCGTCAATAATAGCAAAGTAAAAGTAGCCAAAATTTTTTTATTCCACTTTTATTATTTTACAATAATCCTTTGCTTTTTTAATTGACTTTTCAAGAACCGTTATCTTAAACTTTACCCTATTACATTTACTCCAAAAGAAAACAAATTCTTTCGTATTGAAAACAGCATAAACAAATAGTGTATCTATTGATAAAAATGAGTAATAAAAAACTTTGTTAAATATTTTGTCTAAAAGTTATTTTTTAAGAAAAAACATTAAAATAGTTTTTTATTATTTCCATCTATAATTTTGATGAACACAGCATTAATGTATGAAAGCGCAAAGCATTCAATTTAATAAAGCCAACAACATTTTTTGATTATAAGCGCCTTGATCATCTTCAAAAGTCACCAATTTATCGTAATAAAGTGACTCTTCGCTTTGGCGCCCCATAACAATAACATTACTTTTGTAAGGTTTTAATGTCACCTCGCCCTCAACATTTTTTTGCGATAAATCCATAGCCGCCTGTAACATTTGGCGTTTAGGTAAAACCAGAAACCAATAATAAATCAATTCTACACAACGCAGCATTAATTTACCTTTCAAACGCGCTGCACCTTGATTTAATGTCAAAGATTCGATTGCCCGATACGTAGTTAAGAGAATAGTTTCCCTCTGGTATTTTATAAATACCATGCGACTTCATACCTATAAAGCGTTTTCTACTAAATCTAACCGACCAATACCATTGTTGCATCCATACTAATTCAATCAAACAAGTAGAGCTGCAGGAGATAAAACTTTTCCATTAATCGAAACAGCATCACCTTTCTTAAAACCAATAGTGATTATAGTTGCTTGATCTGGAGCAGCTTCTAGCGAAAGAGTGCGCATATGCATATATTCAGGAGCAGCACTAGCCGGATCTTCTAAAACCTTTTCTTCTAAATAAATTTGCATCTATTGAAAAAGGTGCTTCACCTTGTTTATCCTTCTCCATTGGAATTTGATGTGCCTGCGTAAACTCAATTAAATTTGTTTGACTTTTAAAACTCAATCATGTCACGGAGCAATAACTTTAATATGGAGTTAAGAGCATTAGACAAAAAGTTTAAAACGTACTTGATCATTCCCTTTTCCTGTTACTCCATAAGCAATTGCATCTGCACCTGTTTCTTTAGCAATTTCGATAAGACATTTTGAGATGAGTGAGCAAGCAATTGATGTCTCCAAAAGATAAATTTTCATAAATTGCATTTACTCGAAACATTGGAAATACAAAATCACGTACAAATTCTTCATGCAGATCTTCAATGTAGATTTCTTTAATACCAAGCATTTTGGCTTCACAACATGCAGGCTTTAATTCTTCCCCTTGCCCTAAATCAACTGTAAAAGTGACAACTTCAACACAGAGCTTACTTTTACAACCATTTGAGAATATGACGTATCTAACCTTCCTGAATAAGCTAAAACAACTTCCTTAATATCTTGATTTTTTCATTTTAAAGCTTCACATTATTTATTTTCTTTTACTTAGAACCATGCAAGCAATGAAAATAAATTCCCTTTAAGTAGTATTAAAAGGATGTAAAAAAGAACGAATAAGCGTAAATTGTAGTAATCTCTTTTTATATATAAAGGAAATTTACATGTCATTTTTTCCTGAATGGCCCATTTTTATGCAATTTGCTCTGGCATCTTTGATTTTAGCGCTTATCCCAGGACCTGATATAATGCTGTCAGTGGGACGGACTATTGTACAAAATAAAAAAGCTGGGATTATGTGTGCTTTGGGTAGTGCAACGGGTTTTGCCATTCAGGTTACTGCTGTGGCTATTGGTTTATCTGCACTTATTGTCACCTCACCGAGTGCTTTTTTTCTTCTGAAAATTGTTGGCGCTTTCTTTCTTCTATGGCTTGCTTTTCAAACATTGCGAAAAAATTCAACATTTTCTTTACAACAAACATCCCCACCAAATCATCAAAGTTTTAAACGTAATTATCTTGCAGGAGTTGGAATTAATCTTTTAAATCCCAAAGTCATCCTTTTTAATATAACTTTCTTACCTCAATTTATTGATGTTAATGATCCTATGGCCAAGCAAAAATTGTTTATTTTGGGGCTTTCTTATATTCCTATATCTTTACCTATTACAATTTTATTGGTTCTTATGGCTAACAAACTCTCCACAAGCTTAAAGGAAAATCCTTTTTATATTCACCTGCTCAATTGGCTTATTGCCACTATTTTTATTATTTTTGCTTTACGCTTACTTATCATCAAAACATACTAAATTAAATTTAGCATCCTTAAATTGTATTTTCAAAGCGCAACCGCTCAGATTTGCGTAAACGTTGTGAAGTTGATTTAAGCTGTCCACAAGCAGCTAAAATATCGCGACCACGTGGCATCCGAATAGGGGAAGCATAACCTGCTTGATTAATGATATCAGCAAAACGTTCAATTTGTTCCCAATCAGAACATTGATAATGACTCCCCGGCCATGAATTAAAAGGAATTAAATTGATCTTTGCAGGAATACCTTTAAGTAACTGCACTAATTGTTTAGCATCATCTAAACTATCATTTACGTCTTTCAGCATAACATATTCAAATGTAATTCGCTTTGCATTAGAAAGACCAGGATAATTACGACAAGCGTCCATTAACACAGCAAGTGGATATTTTTTATTAATTGGTACCAGTATATCCCGCAATGTATCATGTACAGCATGCAATGAAATTGCCAACATAACTCCAATTTCTTTTCCAGCTCGTATAATTTCAGGAACGACCCCACTTGTTGAAAGAGTAATTCGGCGTTTTGATAAAGAAAGCCCATCACCATCAGATGCAATTAATAAAGCTCTTTTGACCGCTTCAAAATTATAAAGTGGTTCACCCATACCCATCATAACAATATTGGTGATTTCGCGCCCTTTGACTGAAAGAACTGCATCATCAAATGTATTTTTCTTAGGAAAATCACCCAAACGATCACGTGCAACTAATAATTGTACCAAAATTTCTTCAGCTGTCAGATTGCGAACAAGTGTCTGCGTTCCTGTATGACAAAAAGAGCAAGTTAACGTACACCCTACCTGAGATGAAATACATAAAGTACCGCGCCCTTCTTCAGGAATATAAACTGTCTCAATTTCAACAGGCTTTCCAGCTCCACGTGCTGGGAAACGCAAGAGCCATTTACATGTACCATCGTTTGATGTTTGTTCTTCAATAATTTCCGGGCGCGTAATAGAAAAATGATCTTGAAGCATTTTACGCATTGGCTTAGCAATATTTAGCATCTCATCAAAATGTGAAACACCACGTACATAAAGCCAATGCCAAAGCTGACGCACGCGCATACGCAATTGATGTTCTGGCACACCAATCACCTTTAAAGCTTGCACCATTTCATCACGCGATAAACCAATTAAGGATAGTTTAGATCTCTCCTCTGTCACAGTATCATTTACTTTGAGCACTTGACATGTACCACCTAGTTGAAAAATCACGTAAAATAGCCAATTGACTTCTAGTTTATATAGCTATTTTAAAAATTATAAGTGCCTTAATGACATTTTTGCACCATATTTAATGCAGCCGTCACCCCTTTTAAGGAATAAGTGTAGGTAGTATGCGTTCCCCGTTTTGAGGTCGCCTTTACCACCATATCTTTACCTGAACGCATAGCAGCAACAAGCTGCTTTTCCATCTCCGATGATGCTAACCAAGCTGATGAATCTTTTGTAAAAAAGTCAAAATTTTTATTTCCAACGGTTACAGTAACTTTTGATCCTTCTTTAAGTGTATAACCAGCCATAAATTGGGGTTCGAATGTAACGGGTGAATTAGAACGTTTAGTTACCAAAAAGAAATTATCACCATGATTAACAGTTGTTGGAAGTGCGCTTAAAGGCACTGATAACATGTAGCAAACTGTATTTTCTGATGATTTATAAGAATAAGCTCCCCAAGCTTCAAACTGATTTAAACGGTTTGGCGTTTGTGCCCATGTTATCTCAGCAGCAGCTAAAATCATTATAAACGCAGCGATAAAAGTCTTTTTTAACATCTCCATTTAACTCACTTCTTTATTCTCTTTAACAATTTTTTGTTTCAATGAAGCCTAACAAAGGCTAGCTAAATATTTAGCATTATTGTTGTTAATTATTTAACAATAAAATAAGCCTCTCAATTAAAACAAGCTTTTTATTTTAGTGTAACCTTGTGGCTTTTATAAAATATGATTCTTTTTATTTAATAACCAGATAAAAAGACAATATTCTGATTTTATTTCGTCAACTTTGTTTTTGCATAAAGAACTTGTGTTTTCGCAAATAAAAAGCGTATTTCTGTTGTTTAAGATAAAAATATAAACACATACTTTGCTTCCACTGGTAATTTGATTGCAAAACAAACCAAAAAGTGAACACATTATTAGATTGTTAAATGACAAATTGTAGAATCACGCTATATACAAGTAAATTATTATACAGCTTTTTAAAAGACATATTTTCTATAGAAAGATCAAACAATCAATAGACTTTAAATCCCTTATCAATTAAAGCTCACTTTTAGATTTGTGTGTAATCATTTATGTCTTTTCCTTTTTTGCTTGTTCAAAATTAATGTTGTAAACTTATCAAACATCACACGCTTTTTAATTTTGAAACACTTACAAGAAAAACTGGCAGGGTATTAAAATTTTTTCTTCGATTGATCCTATCGTAATACATATTGCCCAACATTGCTTCTCAGGCTGCATTTAATGTTAAATGTTGGATCAATAAAGCATCAAGCGTGTGGACATCATGTGTATTGCGTAATTTGTCAATAACATCAGAATAATGTAAAATGCGCGTAATTTGTGACAAAGCTTTCAAATTATCTGTGCCAGCCTGCTCAGGCGCCAAAAGCAGGAAAACAAGATCAACAGGCTCATCATCAAAAGTTTCAAAATCAACTGGATGTTCAAGACGAGCAAAGATACAGATATTTCGATTAATATTAGGAAATTTCCCATGAGGGATCGCAATACCATTTCCCACCCCGGTTGATCCTAATTTTTCACGCTGCAAAATAACATCAAAAATTATACGCTCACTAAGACCTGTTAATTCATTAGCTTTCTCAGCTAAAATTTTCAGGACTTGTCTTTTTGAATTTGCTTTGAGCACCGGAATAATTGCTTCTGGTGCAATTAACTCACTCAAATTCATAACTTATTTCCTTTTTACACACTCGAATGTTTATTTGCAAATCCCAAAATAAATTAATTTTTAAGAGCTTTCATCGATTTATGTCAATATTTTGCATTATCTTATATACGTTTATTAACTCATAATAACCATGAATTAATCTTTCTCACATCACCATTAGCTTGATGATGAACAACATTTAGCTTGTTTTCAACAACATTGGGAAAACAAAAATTAAAATCACCTTGTCAATCAAAATTTGATTCTTGTAACTCGCTAATAATCGTCATCATCTTATTAACCTTTCAGTCGTCATAATTGATTTATAACCTTTGGAAGATTGTCCTCCCTTTCTTAATAGGTTTCATAATATCCATCATATATATATTGTGCAAAAATGGTATTTTTACTTAGAGTCTTAGTGTATGGCTTAAAACAACTAATGATAACAACAAAAACATATGAAATATATTCAACCACTTTATTAAAATATTTGTGCATTTTGTAACTGGCTTAATATTTTGTAAAAGTGTGCTAATTTTTAAATGCGCAATACAATTAGTAAAATAGTACAAATTTGATTTGAAAATCGTACTATAGCCTGCAACTTTATTATTAAAACATTCGGAAATAAAATCACCAATATATTGTTTGAATCGGTCGTGAAAAAACCTCCTGCTATCTCTATATTTTCTAGAAATGCGCAGATTCATGACAAACCCATTTATCATTCAATAATAAAACTAATTTAGCGATATCTTTTTCAAAATGCAATTAAAACAAGTCAAAAAAATCATCCATTTTTAAGGTATTCATCTAACCATATTAGCAGAAAAAATTCAATTAGATTGTAATTATAAAAAATTCAAATAAGCAGGAATTTGTGCACTAAAACAATGAATATTACTAGAATAAAACGATTCTTATAGAATGAAGAAATTAAGAAGAGAGCAAGTTTAATCATTTCACTTTTAACTTAAGGTCATTCAAATTACCAACCTCTTATTTTGGAAATAAGCTCATCATATCCCATATTAATAGAGGATTCTTAGCTGTATAATGGAAATAAAAAGCATTATTAGCATCATAAAATGTAATTGATTAAAAACGATATCTTATTCTTTACAGTTATAATCTTTTAAATTTAATTTGATCTTTTATAATACATCAAAATAATCTAAAGAGAAAATTGACTACCCAAATAAATTCTACGAACATCAGTGTTATTGATAATATCATTCGGACAGCCATCAATTAACACTTGTCCCTCATGAATAATATAAGCGCGATCAACAAGATTTAATGTCTCACGCACATTATGATCAGTTATTAAAACACCGATACCACGTTGAGTTAAATGTTGAACAAGCCGTTGGATATCAGAAATAGCAATAGGGTCAATTCCTGCAAATGGCTCATCAAGCAACATAAAATTGGGGCGTGAAGCTAAAGCACGTGCGATTTCGAGTCGTCGCCGTTCACCCCCAGACAAAGAAATAGCTGGTGTTTTGCGTAAATGATCAATTTTGAATTCACATAAAAGTGCATCCAATTCTTCACGACGTTTAAAGCGATCTTTTTCAACTACTTCCAAAACAGCTTTAATGTTATTTTCTACTGAAAGACCACGAAAAATAGATGCTTCTTGCGGTAGATATCCAATACCCAAACGCGCACGTTGATACATCGGCATATGGGTGACATTAAATCCATGAATTTCAATTGTCCCCCCATCAGTTTCAACTAAACCTGTAACCATATAAAAACAAGTAGTTTTACCAGCACCATTCGGGCCTAAAATACCTACAGCTTCACCGGTGCAGACATGAAAAGAAACATCCTTAACAACCCGCCTTCCTCGATAAACTTTAACTAAATGACGTGCAACTAAAGTCCCTTTTAAAGGTTGTTTTAAAGCTTCATTCGCAAAATTATATCTAGTCGTTCGTTTTGTTTTTTTGATTCCAAGCATAAAATCTTAACAGCTATTTTTAATTTGATTTTAAAATGATTGAAGCACGGTTCTTTTTTTCAACCGTCTGACAACCTTCAAGAAAAGCTTTTCCACTTTCCATATGTACTGTCAATTTGCACCCTGTCGCAACATTATTGTTATCTCTCAAAACAACTTTATTACCTGTCAGGATTACCTTATTTGATTGCCCATCAAAAACACCTTTATCACCGGTAGCAATCTGCGTGGCTATTTTAATATAAACCTTTCCTGATGCTTCCATTTTCTTAATACCTGTTGTATCAAAATCAACAAGCGATGTTGACTCTATGTTTTTCTTATTCTCACCAATTGCTTTATGTGCTTTATCGTAATAAACAATCAATTGTGATGTTTGCATAAATCGTTCACCCTGAACAACTGAAACATTGCCTCTAAAAACAGCAACCCCTTCTTTATCATGTATTTCTAAAGAATCTGCACGCAATTCTATAGGCTCTTTGCTATTTGATAAATTAATCCCGAAATGAGATTCTTCAGCATGTCCAAAAATCACACTCAGTCCTAATGTTCCCATGATTAAAGTCAAATATAAATTTATTTGTTTTTTATATGATGTTTTTGGATTCACCTGATTATCCCCAATTCTTCCATTTGTTTATATATAGATTTATCTTCCATAAACATCATTTAAGAGTTCGTGTTGATCTTAATTTATTGTTTGTCAATCACCAAGTGCACATCACCCTGAAAATATATTTTCAGCCCTTTCTCACGAATTTGTAAAGCATCTGCTTTAAGAGATAAGCCTGCACGTTTAATATGTACACATTGATCAGTCCTTAATTGGCCTTCAGATAAATCGATATCAGCAGCTATAAATTGTGCAACCATATTGTCCTGTGTTTTGATTATAAATGGCTTATCTAATTGCAAATGACCATTAATATGATCATAAGTCCCACTTTGTGCTTGAAGAAAAGCCACCCCTAATTTGCCTGAAGGTATCTCAGCTGTAATACCTTGTAATCCAATCACCTCAGAATGTATAGAATCTTGAAAAGCTTCTTGTGCTTTAAGCCAGTAAAGCTTTTGAGAACTTGTATAACTTTCTAATCTTGGATTGACCATTATCAATTTTACTATCTCATCATTTTCACTCTTTAAAACCACACTACCAGAGGAAGCAGACAGAGAAAAAAATATAAACCAAGAAAAAACCAGCGCTATAATTAACGCTATAAGAGGTAAAAAGATTTTTAACAAACGAACTCGATATGAATGATGATACGCTTTTTTAAAAATGTCATCAGAAAATGATTTTATTGAAAAAGCTTTACGATAATTACGTATAGACATATTTATTTTATCTTTCAAACACTCTAGTTTTTTCGACCTTTAACATCTCTCAATATGTATTTTTAAATTTTGCTTCTTGCAATCTGACTGCTCTTGGTTTTATTCTGTTTTTATTAATTTATATTACGTAACGTGCACATATAGAATGCACAGTAGGAAAATGTAATCTTTTTTGTGTGAATAGAGAGGCTATTTTGATCAAATCAGAACTCATACAAATTATTGCTCGTTATAATCCACATCTTCTACAGCGTGATGTAGAGAATATTGTAAATGCTGTTTTTGAAGAAATTTCAACAGCGCTCGTTAATGGTGACCGTATTGAACTCCGTGGTTTTGGAGCTTTCGCTGTTAAAAGCCGTTCGGCTCGTAATGGTCGTAATCCACGAACAGGTGAAACCGTTGTAGTTGAAAAAAAATGGGTTCCTTTTTTCAAAACAGGTAAAGATTTACGGGATCGATTGAATAAATGAATAAACTAATGACAACCAAACGTATTCTCTTGGCAATTATTTTAGTTCCTCTTACAATTTTTTTGATTGCTTTTACTGTAGCTAATCGTCAAATTGTTACCTTAACGCTTGATCCTTTTCGAACAAATTCTGAAAGTTTTACTTACCAAGCTCCCTTTTTTGTTTGGCTTTTTATTTTTCTTGTTCTTGGTATTTTATTGAGTAGTACGGTGCACTGGTTTATACAACGTCAATACCGTAAAGCTCTTAAAAAAAGCAAAGCAGAGCTTGAGAAATTAAAGACATCGATTGCTAAAAATCTTAATATAACAACACCTTAATGAATTTTACTCTTACTGTGTTTGATAATGAAATTTTAAAAGTATTTTTGCTTTTTTATAATGTTTAATTAATTTCAGACTTTCACATTATACTAGAAATTCAATAGTTTTTCATCAATAAACCTTCTTGCAAAGCAAATATTATGGCACCAAATATGTCTGCAAAATGCTTTCAATCACATTTTAATGGTGTGTACCCGCAAGAAAAAATACCTCTTATTTTAGAAACAAGTACCAGTGCAGACTATGCCTTGATTGATTCTGGTAATGGACGAAAATTAGAACGCTACGGCTCTTACCGTATTATCCGTCCAGAAGGTCAAGCGTTATGGAAACCCGCTTTACCACAAGAAAATTGGATTGATGTTGATGCTATTTTCAAAGGCAATCGAGATGAAGAAGGTATTGGTCGTTGGCATTTTCCAAAAAAACAACTTAATGAAACATGGCCACTTTTTTGGAATGGTTTGCCTTTTTGGGGGCGTTTTACTTCTTTTCGTCATGTCGGTGTTTTTCCCGAACAGGATGCTCATTGGCGTTTGATGGAAGAACAAATTATTAAAGCCAAACGCCCTATTAAATTGCTAAATCTTTTTGGTTACACAGGTATTGCTTCTTTGATTGGTGCGCGTGCAGGTGCAGCTGTCACCCATGTTGATGCTTCTAAAAAAGCTATCATTTGGGCAAAAGCTAATCAGGAAAAAGCGGGATTATTAGATCACTCTATTCGTTGGATCTGTGACGATGCTGTAAAATTTGTTGAGCGCGAATTGCGTCGTCAAAAAACCTACGATATCATTCTTCTTGACCCTCCTGCCTATGGGCGTGGGCCTCATGGTGAAGTTTGGCAATTATTTGATCATTTACCAGCAATGATTAAAAATTGTCGCAACCTTTTATCTGACAGACCATTATCCATCGTGCTTACAGCTTATACTATTCGTTCTTCCTTTTACGCACTTCATACTTTAATGCGTGACGAATTTATAAATCTTGGTGGTACAATTGAATCAGGAGAATTGATTTTGCGTGAAGAAATTGCTGGACGTGCTCTTTCTACTTCTCTTTTTAGCCGTTGGATTGCTTGAATATGTATACACAAAAAACAGGTCAAGTTAAAGAAATCTCTTCTCTTAGCAACCCTATCATTAAAAACCTTAAAGCACTCAACCAAAAGAAGAACCGTAATCGAGATAGAGTCTTCATGGCTGAAGGGCTTAAACTAGTGATTGATGCTTTAAACCTTGGTTGGACAATCCAAACACTTATTTTATCCAAAAATAAAATTGGTAACACTATCATTGAAAATATTGCCGCACGTACTGTAGCTTGTGGTGGTTTTGTCATTAAAGCTTCACAAAAAGTTATGGAATCTATTACCCGGCGTCATAATCCGCAAACAGTTGTTGGCATTTTTAAACAACAATGGCACCCTATTGAAATGATAAAAGGACTAAATCAAGATGTCTATATTGCGCTTGATCGTGTACGTGATCCCGGAAATCTTGGTACCATTATCCGCACTGCAGATGCAGTTGGAGCAAAAGGGATTATGCTGATCGGTGAAACAACAGATCCTTTTTCACCCGAAACAGTACGTGCAACAATGGGATCAATTTTTTCTATACCACTTTATCATTGTAGTGAAAGTGCTTTTTTGAATTGGTCCACACACTTTAAAGGTATCATTATTGGGACACATCTTAAAACGTCTGTTGATTATCGCAGCGTTGATTTAAAAAAAGGCCCTATTATACTTTTAATGGGAAATGAACAACAAGGTCTACCAGATGTTCTTGCTGATCGCTGTGATCAACTGGTGCGTATTCCACAAAATGGACGTGCTGATTCACTTAATTTGGCCATAGCTACAGCTATTATGCTTTATGAAATCCGTCGCCCTTATTTAACACTTGAACCGTGTGAGGTGAAAAGATGACACGCAAATTATCCTGTCTTCTTTCTGGTTTGGTTATTACAGTTTTTCTTGATCAAGCAATAAAATTTTGGGTTATACAGACCATACCTTTAGAAACAAAAATTCCGCTTCTTTCTTTTATTTCGCTTTACCATGTACGCAATTCTGGTATTGCATTTTCGTTTTTTTCTTCTTTTTCCCATTGGGGACTCATTGCTTTTACACTCATCATTATTGTGTTTCTTTTATGGTTTTGGAAAAATGCTGAACACAATAAAATTTTAACACATTTTGGTATTGTCTTAATCCTTGGTGGAGCAATTGGAAATCTTATTGATCGCATTCGTTTTCACTATGTTACTGATTATATATCATTCCACATTGATGGCATCTTTTCTTTTGCTATCTTCAATCTTGCTGATACTTTTATAACACTTGGATCCATCGCTATATTAATTGATGAATTTCGTATTTTGTTTGGAAAAAAACGTTATTTCAATGATAACACTTCCACAAAATAATATATTATTTCACTATTTATGAAGCTATTGATACTGTGAATATAACCATGTTTTTATTCTCTAATGAGTTATAACCCACAACGTTATTCACATTCTATCTGCTACTGTTTTTTTTACAGAACTTATTAAAATTGTCATCTTAATTTACAAATAAAAAAAATTCGGTGTTTATCCTTTAGTTACAATACCATTAAAGTTTTTTCCACCTTCGTGCAATATTCTTTAATGTATAAATCATGTATCACAAAGCAGCATCGCCAAAAAACTAACACCGAATTTAATTATCGGCTTTAAAGCTAATAGCAAAAAATGTTTTTACGTTAAATTCTGATATCGTAGTGGGCTATTTTTAGCGCGTTTTATTGGCATTAAGTGAGCGGTATAATATCAAAGATATTAACAAAGCAGATTTTGTTATTGTTATTATCTAATTTGTTTTTATAAAATTGATAATGTAAAATAGTGTCTCTTTTGACTGCTGAAGTACTAAAAAATAAAATTGGGCCTGGTAGTACTTTGATTATGAATTATTGTTAATCACCCAAAACAGAAAAATTTTTAGTGTTTATAAAAAAACAAAGTCCTTAACTAAATCTTTGATATTGTGTGCGATTAATAAATATCACTGAAATAGCTAATTCTTTTTAGGTCTATTCAAACAAAATTATTTATTTTAACCGCCGATAAATAGATTAGTTAACCTTGTAAAAAATATTATTGAAAAAATTAAATATTTCTAGTTAAAATGCGCTTCTTCATTACAAATTTGTAAGTTTTCCTCTCAATAAAAGTCTCTTGTAATTTTTAAATAAATCTCCATAATAGGAAGAGAAGGTATGCTAGAATTTACCAGCGGCGTTTAGGGTTGTTTATATAAGCTTAATAATGTTTTATATAAGCGTTATTAAAAAGAATTTATACCTTTTTAATCCTAACTCGTGACGGAACATATGCTAAAGGACTTTTTATTATGGCTGATTTCAAAAATTTACGTTCGGCGTCTGTTTCTCATGCCGATGCTTCAATCGATCAAGGATTGCGCAGCTATATGCTGGGCGTCTATAACACAATGGCCATTGGTTTACTTATTACAGCTTCTGCTGCTTATATAATTGCATCATTGGCCACAACAGCAGATATAAATCAAGCAGCTGCACAAATTAACGGTAGCGTTTACTTAACATCATTTGGAGTGACATTTTATACGTCACCTTTATCTTATGTTATTATGTTTTCGCCACTTGTTGCTGTGTTGTTTCTCAGTTTTAAAATCAATACGCTTAGTACCAATGCTGCTCGTGGTCTCTTTTTTGGTTATGCAGCGCTTGTTGGGCTTTCATTATCATCAATTATCTTACGTTACACACCTGAAAGTATTGTGCAAACTTTCGTCATAACTTCAGCAGCTTTTGGTTCTCTTTCGCTTTACGGCTATACTACAAAACGTGATCTTACAGCGATGGGGTCATTCTTGTTTATGGGGTTGATTGGTCTGCTACTTGCTATGGTCGTTAATATTTTCTTGGGATCGAGTGCCTTGCAATTTGCTATTTCAGTAATTGGTGTTCTTGTTTTTGCTGGCTTAACAGCTTATAATACACAAACTATCAAATTAATGTATTACGAAGGTGATGCAGATGACACTCGTGGTCGTAAAATTATTATGGGTGCGTTAAATCTTTATCTTGATTTTATTAATATGTTTGTTTTCTTGTTACAATTCTTGGGTTCGAACCGTAATTAATTATACAGTTATTGTTTTATTAAAAAGCCTTGTTTCATTCAAGAAACAAGGCTTTTTAGTTTTTAATACAAGCTCGTATTCTCTAATTTTTTAGCATTATATTTTGCGATACCGAACAATCAACTCAAATATAAAATGATAAAGAAGCCTCATAAACCAAAATTTCGCTGGCCTACCACATTCATCCAGCAAAAGCTTCATAAACCTCTCTTAAATGTTATCCGTAATTATTCTGGCCACCAACCAAATACTTTTCATTGTGATAAAGATTATGATCTTGTTGTTGCTTCTTATAATGTTCATAAATGCGTAGGTGTTGATAAAATTTTTAACCCTACTCGTATTGTGCGTGTTATTGCAGAATTACAAGCTGATATTCTCGCACTCCAAGAAGCAGACAAACGCTTTGGTGAACGCGTTGGCTTGATTGATCTCAAATTATTAAAAGCTGAAACAAATTTGATTCCTGTGCCTTTAAATACCATGTCACCCAATGGCCATGGTTGGCATGGTAATGCTCTTTTTGTGCGTCAAGGACGGGTGCATGATATCTTACAAATTTCCTTGCCTGGTATTGAACCACGAGGTGCTATAATGGCAGAATTAGAAATGGAGACAGGTTTTATTCGTATCATAGCAGCTCATTTTGGCTTGTTACGCCATTCTCGTAATCAGCAAGTAAAAATGCTTCTTACACTTTTGCAAAAACGTTCCTTTATGCCCACACTACTCATTGGTGATTTTAATGAATGGCGGGTAGGGAAAAAATCGTCATTAAATCATTTTTTTCCTTATTTTGATATTACACTAGGAACTGTGCCAAGTTTTCCTTCTCGCTTTCCTTTTTTAGCTCTTGATAGAATTTTTGCTTTTCCTCCTCATTTAGTAACAAAAGTTGAAAGTCATTATTCACCATTAGCGCGTGTTGCATCAGATCACTTACCAATTAAAGCTCATCTTAATCTTGCCAATGTAATGGCCACATTTAATGATAAAATAAGTGAAAAAAATTAATGTGCCTCATTCCAGTTTTGAGCAGTCATAACTTTTACTTTGAGAGGGACAGACAGGGATAATGCTGGCATTGTAGCATTTTCCATTACCTTTTTAACAAGAATTTTTGTTTTTTCACTTTCAGTTTCTGGTACTTCAAAAATCAGTTCGTCGTGAACCTGAAGTAGCATTTTTGCTGATAGTTCTTCTTTTTTCAAAGCATCTTCCATTTGGATCATAGCACGGCGGATGATATCTGCAGCTGATCCTTGAATTGGTGCGTTAATAGCAGCTCTTTCATTGAAAGCGCGGATTTGTGAATTTGTTGCTTTTATTTCAGGGTAATGAATACGACGTCCAAAAATTGTTTCTACATAACCATGTTGGCACGCAAATGATTTAGTGGTTTCCATATAATCCTTAATTCCTGGAAACCTTTTAAAATAAATATCAATATAGCGACTTGCCTCGTTTCGTGAAATATTTAATTGGTTTGCCAATCCAAAAGCTGAAATACCGTAAATAATACCAAAATTAATCGCCTTTGCACGTCGGCGTATATCTGAAGGCATCTCTTCCACAGGAATTTCAAATATTTGCGATGCAGTTATAGCGTGAATATCTTTATCTTGTGCAAACGCTTCTTTCAATGCAGTTATATTAGCAATATGTGCAAGAACACGTAATTCAATTTGACTATAATCAGCTGATAATAGCACACACCCTTTTGGAGCAATAAAGGCTGTTCGAATTTTACGCCCTTCTACTGTTCGTATTGGAATATTTTGCAGATTGGGTTCTGATGAAGATAACCGCCCAGTTGATGTTGTTGCTAAAGAATAATGAGTGTGAACACGCCCTGTTTCGGGCAAGATGTAATAAGGTAAAGCATCTGTATAAGTGGATTTTAATTTTGTAAGTTGACGCCAATCAACAATTTTGCGCGGTAAAACATGACCTTCAGCAGCTAATTCTTCCAAAATTTGTGCAGAGGTTGACCACTGACCATTTTTAGTCTTAACACCTCCTGGTAAATTCATTTTGTCAAAAAGAATATTGCTTAATTGTTTTGGTGAGGCTATATTAAATTGTTCACCAGCTAGCTGGTAAATTTCTTCTTCTAGAGAAAAAGCTGCTTGTGCTAACTCATATGAAAGACGCGAAAGAATTTGCTTATCAACAAGAATCCCTCGTTCTTCCATTCTTGCAAGAACTTCTATTAGTGGTCGATCAAGACGTTCATAAATTCTCGTTACTCCTTGTGCAACAAGTTGCTGCTTTAAAACTTGCCATAACCTTAACGTTATATCAGCACCTTCTGCCGCATAAAGGGTTGCCTGTTTTAAATTTACTTGTGCAAAAGAAGTAATTTTTTTTTCGTTATGTGTTAAATCTTTGTAAGTAATTGGTTTATGCTTAAGCCATCGTTCAGATAAAATATTTCTCTCATGAGTCAAAGTTCCAGAATCCAAAGCATACGATATAAGCATTATGTCATCAAAAGGCTGTATCACAATGCCGTATTGTTTCATAACCAGCCAATTATATTTCATATTATGGCCAATTTTTAACACAGCTTGATCTTCCAATATTGGTTTTAAAAGTGCTAAAACCTTCTGTGTCTCAATTTGTGCAACTATACGTCCACCCCCTAAAAGATCGTGTCCTCCTTCAGTATGTTCTAGTGGTATATAGGCTGCTTTTTCTGGCTTTAGCGCTAACGAAAAACCAATAATTTTTGCTTGTATAGGGGGTAGTGAGGTCGTTTCAACATTAAAAGCAAAATAACCTTGCTCTTGTGCCTGCGATAACCATTCTTTTAAGGTTTCTTCATCAAGGATGATTTTATAAGAATCTCCTATATTTTTTTGCACGAGAGTCTGATCTTTACGCTTTTGTGCCAAAATCTGTGGTGAATTCTTATAAAAACCACGGGTTAGTGATGGACTAGCTTTCTCATTATCCAAATCAGGTCTATAAATAGTTTGTGTCCATTTAACATCTATATCAAGCGCATCAATAACCTCTGCATCACATTCTGTTGCTTCTGCTACACGACGCGTTAACGCTGTAAATTCCATAGCTTTTAAAAAAGCGATTAAACGCGGTCCATCTTGTGGTTCTAAAATGAAACCATCTAAATTACTGTCTATTGGTACATCTGTTTTAAGCTTTACCAATTGGCGAGAAATTTTTGTTTGCTCTCTATAAGCTTGAATATTTTCACGCCGCTTTGCTTGCTTAATTTCTGCTGCGTGTTGCAACAAAAGATCAAGAGTACCAAACTGATTTAATAATTGTGCTGCAATCTTTGGACCAATACCAGGAACACCTGGAATATTATCTGTAGGATCTCCAACTAAAGCTTGCAAATCAACCATTTTTTCAGGTGTTACACCCCATTTTTCTATGACTTCACAAACACCGATATGCTTATCTTTCATTCCATCATATAAAGACACATGCGTATTTACCAATTGCATTAAATCTTTGTCTGAAGAAATAATTGTTGTTTTTGCTCCCGCTTGAGTTGCCAGCTGTGCATAGGTTGCAATTAAATCATCTGCTTCAAATCCCTCTTTTTCGATGCAAGGCAAATTAAAAGCTTTTGTTGCTTGTCGTATCAGAGAAAATTGAGGAACAAGATCTTCAGGAGGAGCTAAACGATTGGCTTTATATTGAGGATAAATCTCTTTACGAAACGTATCAGATGAATAATCAAAAATAACAGCAAAATGAGTTGGCACAATACCAACAGCCGTATTGCGAGCATCACAGAGTAATTTCCACAACATGTTGCAAAAACCGGCTACGGCGCCTACAGGAAGTCCATCCTTTTTACGTTTTAAGGGTGGTAAAGCGTGATAAGCACGAAAAATGTAACCCGATCCATCAACTAAAAATAAGTGATCTTTTTTTTCCATGGCAATTTCATTTCTTTATTTTAGTGCAAAACAAATTTATTCTTATATTTTTTTTGATCTCATTTCAAAATTTATAGAGTTGCCTCTGAAAAGCCATTTTTTTGTTTTTATAAGATATAAAGCCGTTACGTTTTATAGTGAGTACCAAGAGCTTTTCTTTGTTATTATAGGATATGATAGCTTTCATTTTACTCCTTCTATGATAGCTGAGGTACAACGTAGTGGTGAGGTCGTTGTGGTGTTCCCCTCCCCACAACGACCGTATTTTTAAAAGTTGCGTTGTCTGTTTTTGATTTTTAATAAAAAGCTCGAGATTCTTATTAAGAAATTTTAAAATTATTCCATAAAGCTTTATCGCCTATTTTTTTAATTAAACTAGCATGCATTTCTTTTTCTTGTGCGCTTAACCTTGAAGGTAAAGTGTAAGGGCGAGCCTTAATTGTATGAGAAATTCTCTTGCCATCTTGAGTATTTTCATCAAGGTTAACACTGTTATCAAAACTAAGTACACCTTGTTTTCCACCAATTAACTCAATATAAACATCGGCAAGAATTTCTGCATCAAGTAGAGCACCGTGAAGAACGCGATTACTATTATCAATTCCAAAACGTTTACACAAAACATCAAGAGAATTAGGCCCCATAGGGAATTTTTGTCGTGCTATAGCTAATGTATCAATGACATTATCAACACTGATAAGTGGTTTATTGATTCGCCCTAATTCTGCATTAAGAAAGCTTATGTCGAAACTTGCGTTATGGGCAACTATTGTTGCACCATTGATAAATTCTAAAAACTCATCAGCAATATCTTCGAATTTCTTCTCATTTTTTAAACGTTCATTGGTCAAACCATGAATTGCTACAACCTCTTCAGGGATAATAACTCCTTGTGGATTTAAATAAACATGGAATTGACGTCCTGTAAGATAACGATCAATCATCTCTACACAACCGATTTCAATAATACGGTCGCTGTCTTTATCTAAACCTGTTGTTTCGGTATCAAAAATAATTTCACGCATTTTTTAATTCTTTAAAGATACATCCCTTAGTAAACTTTTTATTATATGAAACACTTGTTGGCGTGTATTATTTAAACTTTTCCCCGTATCAATGATAAAATTTGCACGTTCTTGCTTTTTTTTATCAGACATTTGTTTAGCATTAATTGCTGCAAATTTTTCTTCACTCATATTTGGACGATTCATTGCACGGCTTTTTTGTATTGCTAATGGCGCAGATACAACAATTATACTATCTACTCGATTTTCACTATTTGTTTCAAAAAGAAGTGGAATATCAAGAACTATTAGTTTTTTTCCCTGTTTACGTGCTTTATTGACAAATTCTTCTTCTTTTTTCCAAACTAAAGGATAGATTATTTTTTCTAAAATTTGCAGCTTTTCGTGATTATTTATCAAAATTTTAGAGAGTTTTAAACGATTAACTTGACCATTTTCAACAACATCTGGAAAACTTCGTGCAATAAGCGACAAAGCCGGCTCACTACGGTAAAGCTGGTGTACTATTTTATCAGCATCAAAAACAGGAATACCTGCTTGTTTGAAAAAACGAGCAACTGTTGACTTTCCCATTGCAATTGATCCGGTCAATCCTACAATTTTCATGTTTTATCTTCACTCATATCCTCTATAATTGCTGTTCGTAATGCTTTTGTTACAAGCGGCTTTGTTCCAAACCACCGCTCAAAACCAGGTACGGCTTGATGTAAAAGCATACCAAGCCCATCGATTGTTTTTAAACCGTGCGCTTTTGCTTGTTGTAAAAAAGGAGTCGTCAATGGATTATAGACAACGTCTGCTACCAATGCTGTTGGTTTAACTTTATGAAAATCAAAAAAAAAGTATCGTTTTGTTTGTTGTAAAGATTTGTCATACCCACAGAAGTTGCATTAACAATGAAATCAACTTGATAAAGTATTTTATCAACATTTTGCCAATCATAGACCTCAACAGATTTTCCAAAATACTCAGCTAAATCATCTGCACGTCGTCTTGTACGGTTAAGCAAAAAAATACGTTCAAATCCACGTTTTTTCAAGATATATAAAATAGCGCGGGCAGTACCTCCTGCACCAAAAACAAGCGCTGTTTGTTTAACCCAATCGGGAGCAATTTCATCAAGATTAGCACTAAAACCGTATGCATCAGTGTTTGTAGCACAAAGCTTTTGTCTTTCAAACCATAATGTATTAACAGCACCAATGACTGTTGCTACTTCATCTTTATAAGTTGCTAAACGAAAAGCTTCTTGTTTATGAGGTAAAGTAACATTACCTCCACAAAAACCTCTTTTTTGTGAAGACATAAGAAAATTACTAAATTCTTTGGTTGTTACTTCTTTTGCAAGATATTCACCTTGTAAATCATATTGTTTGAGCCAAAAATTGTGAATCTTTGGTGATTTTGAATGATGAACAGGATAACCAGCAATAAAAGCACACGGATACTCTTTTTTTTCACAATTTATTGTTAAATTAACCATCAATAATTCCCAAATGACGTAGTTTAGATAACAACGGTAACAATGGTAAACCAATAATAGTAAAAAAATCCCCCTCAATTTTTTCAAAAAGGTGGATTCCTTCTTTCTCGATTTGATATACTCCCACACTTTTTAAAACATCTTCTCCTACACGCGCTAGATAGCGTTCAATAAACTCTGATGAGAGAGAACGTACTGTCATATGAGCACTAAAAGCTTCAACCCAAATTTCTTGACCATTTTGAACTAAAGCTATTGCACTATGAAGAGAATGTGTCTTTCCTGATAAAGTACATAATCGTTGATATGCTTCTTTAACATCTGTAACTTTATGAAAAATCTGACCTTCTAAATCAAGTACTTGATCACAACCAATAACTAATGCATGAGGAAAACGTTTAGAAACATTTTTTGCTTTTGCACTTGCAAGAAAACAACTCATTTCTTTGGGAGTTTTAGTTTTTATTTTCTCTTCTACTTTTCGTTCATCAAAGGAAGCTCCTTCAATGGAAAATTTTAAACCGGCTTTGTTTAATAAGTGTGCGCGATAAGAACTAAGGGATGCTAATATTAACATATTTTTGATTACAAAATTTCTCTCATTTTTTTTCACGAAATTGTGATAAAAGTCTAAATACTTCTGCCGCGGTTTCTTCAATAGAACGTCTTGTTACATCAATAATAGGCCAATTAAAACGTTCATAAATGCGTTTTGCATGAACTAACTCTCTAGCTATGCTTGTACGATCAGTATAATTTTCAATAGTAAAACCTTCCCCCAAATCTCGATTTTGGCGAATATGTGAAATTCTCTCAGCTGAAGCAATTAAACCAACAATTAAAACATCTTTTTTCTCTAAAAGAGTTTGTGGTAAGTCAATTCCTGGAATAAGAGGCACATTAGCCGTTTTTATTCCACGATTTGCTAAATAGATGCTCGTTGGTGTTTTGGAAGTTCTTGAAATTCCTACAAGAATCACATCTGCATTTAATATACTATCAGGAGATTGTCCATCGTCGTGTTCTATTGTAAAATTCAATGCCTCAATACGACGAAAATAATCTGCATTAAGACTATGTTGTGCACTAGCACGTAAATTTGTTGGTGTTCCGAGATAAGACTGAAAAACATTCAAAACAGGATCTAGAATAGCAACACAAGGAATACCTATTTTTGCACACATTTTACTGAGAAGTTGTTCAATTTCTTTATCAATAATTGTGTAAAGAACAATACCCGGCTTTGTTTGAATCTCATCAAGAATTTTTTGCAACTGTGCTTTATTACGAATCATCGGATAAAGATGTTCTACTGCCTGATACATCGTGTATTGCGACGCTACAGCCCTTGCAGCAGAAATTAATGTTTCTCCTGTTGCATCAGAAATCATATACAAATGAAAGCTCTTTTTTTCTTTTTGCAT